>PMCG01000342.1:1426-2865 GCA_003155335.1 Acidobacteriota bacterium | reverse complement strand
GTCAGGTGAAAGTAGTGCTCGCCTTCTTCGACGCCACCGAGATCGACGCGCAACGAGACGTCCTCACGGTTCAGCCGCCGCACGATGGCAGGCGTGGCCCTGAGCCGGACCTCGACCGTGTCGACCGCTTCTCCGACGACCTCGAGGTCTTTGGGGAGGTTCTGCAGCTCGACCGGGACGGTCAGGCCGATCTCAGACGTCTTCTCGCCAGCCACGACAAACCACAGCACGACAGCCAGGGCCAGACTGACCAGCTTGAGCCCGAGGTGTGCGAAGAAGAGGCGCCGCAAGCTACTGTCCCTCCCGCCCGTTGGCCGACGCCGTCTCGGATGACGACGAGGCCTGCGTATCCTTCTCTCTCTCCGTCGACTCGTAGAGGGCTTGCCGCAGGGCGGTGGCATCCAGTCCGCGGCGAATGCGGCCGCCCTCGACCATCGAGATCGTGCCCGTCTCTTCCGAGACCACGACCGCCACTGCGTCGGTGTCCTCAGTGATGCCGATGGCGGCGCGATGACGGCTGCCGAGGGTGCGCGAGAGGGCCGGGTTGACCGTCAGGGGCAGGAAGCAGGCGGCAGCGGCGATGCGGTTGCCCTGCACGATGACCGCGCCGTCGTGCAGGGGAGTGCCGGGCGTGAAGATGTTGATCAGCAGGTCGTAGGTGATCTGCGCATCGAGGGCGATGCCGGTCTCGATGTAACTCTTGAGACCGATCTCGCGCTCGAGCACCAGGATCGCGCCGACCTTCTTGGCAGCGAGCGAGGTCGTGGCGAGCACGATCTCGTCCAGCACGTCCTCGGCGCGCAGCGAGCCGAAGGCGCCCAAGAGCGGCGTCTTGCCGATGTGGGCCAGGACCTTGCGGATCTCGGGCTGGAAGATGACGAGGATCCCGAAGACCGCATAGGGCAGGAAGGTGCGCATCAACCAGTTCACGGCCTGCAGGTCGAGCCACTGCGATGCCCAAAACAGCAGCACTAGCACAGCCCCGCCCAGCGCGACCTGCACGGCATGCGTGCCGCGGATGAGCTGCAACAGTTGGTAGATGACGAAGGCCACGATCAGGATGTCGAGCATGTCGAGCCACAAGTGCTCGCGCGACCCGACCAGAAGCGAGAGACGTTGGAGGAGCAGGGCCAGCATCACGCCTGCCCCAGCATCGCGTCACACAGGCGCACGACGTCGAGCATGGCCTCGACGTCGTGAACACGCACGACGTGCGCGCCGCCGAGCACGGCCGCTGCCACTGCGGCCGCAGTCCCCATCAGGCGCTCGCCCACCGGTCGAGCGAGGGTCTTGCCAATGAAGCTCTTGCGCGACGGCCCGACCAGCAACGGCCGGTCGAGCGCTGCCAGCTCGTCGAGCCGGCGTAGCGCCTCGAGGCTGTGCGCAGCCTCCTTGGCAAAGCCGATGCCTGGATCGAGCAGGATCTGGCTCGTGCGGAT
>PMCG01000342.1:0-1420 GCA_003155335.1 Acidobacteriota bacterium | reverse complement strand
ATCGAAGCGCAGCGCGCTCACGTCGTTGATCATGTCAGCGCCGGCGTCGAGCGCCGCCTGCGCCACAGCCGCCTTGGTCGTGTCGACCGAGATCCAGCCCGAGCTGCGTTCGCGCAGCGCGCGCACGACTGGGACGACACGGTCCAGCTCCGTCGGGACGTCAACGCGCGCCGCCCCGCCGGGACGCGTGGACTCACCTCCGACGTCGACCACGTCCGCCCCGGCTGCGAACATCGCCAGCCCGTGAGCGACAGCTGCCTGAGTATCGAAATGACAGCCACCGTCGAAGAACGAGTCAGGAGTCACATTGAGCACGCCCATGACCCAGGTGCGCGCGCCCAGAAGACAGTCCTGGCCTCGCAGCGTGAGGCAGTAGCGTTTACGGCTCGCGTGCCAGGCGATGGGGACCTCTCCTGCCAAGTGCTCGGACGATTCGTCAGGCGGTAGCGCCAGACTCCGCGCCGGATACCGTCGCTGGCGACGCGGGCGTGTCAGCGTCCGCCGCTCGCGCGCTGTCGTCGCCCGTCGCATCCTCGGCCACCAAGATCTCGCCATCGAGCACACGCCGCAACTGCAAGGCATCGAGGACCTCGCGCTCGAGCAGCGCCTCGGCCACGCGCACGAGCTCGGCGTGATGCTCTTCGAGTTGTCTGCGTGCCCTGCTGTACTGTTGCATGACGATGCGCTTGACCTCGGCGTCGATCGTCAGCGCGGTGGCCTCGCTGTAGTCTTGCCGGCGGTTGAACTCCTTGCCCAGGAAGATCGCCTCCTCCACCTTGCCGTAGGTGAGCGGCCCCAAGGCCTCGCTCATGCCCCACTCGCAGACCATCTTGCGGGCGATCTCCGTGGCCTGCTCGATGTCGTTCTGGGCGCCCGTGGTGATCGCGCCGAAGACCGTCTCCTCGGCAATGCGACCGCCCATCAGCACCGCGACACGGCTCTCGAGCTGCTCCTTGCTGAGGCTGTGCCGTTCCTCGGTCGGCAGTTGCTGCGTCACGCCCAGGGCCATGCCACGCGGGATGATCGTCACCTTGTGAATCGGGTCGGTGTGGGGCAAGTACGTGGCCAAAAGCGCGTGCCCGGCTTCGTGGTAGGCCGTCACCTTCTTTTCCTCGTCGGTGATGATCATGCTCTTGCGCTCCGTGCCCATCATCACTTTGTCCTTCGAGGTTTCGAAGTCCGCCATGGTCACGTGCTGCTGGTTGTGGCGCGCTGCTAGCAGGGCCGCCTCGTTGACCAGGTTGGCCAGATCGGCTCCGGAAAAACCCGGAGTGGCACGCGCCAGCACCGAGAGGTCAACGTTCTCCGCCAGCGGGATCTTGCGCGTGTGCACGTCGAGGATGCCCTGGCGCCCGCGGATGTCGGGGCGCGGCACGACCACTCGGCGATCGAAGCGCCCGGGCCGCAGCAGCGCGGGATC
>PMCG01000222.1 GCA_003155335.1 Acidobacteriota bacterium | reverse complement strand
AAGTTCTACGCCTCGATCCGCATCGACATCCGCCGCATTGCCTCCCTCAAAGACGGCGAGGAGGTGGTCGGCAGCCGTGCCAAGGTGAAGGTGGTCAAGAACAAAGTGGCCCCTCCCTTCCGCGAAGCCGAGTTCGACATCCTCTATGGCGAGGGCATCAGCAAGGAAGGCGACCTGCTCGACCTCGGAGTCGAGCACAAACTCATCGAGAAGTCGGGCGCCTGGTTTGCGTTTGGCGGGGAACGGCTCGGACAAGGTCGCGAGAACGCGCGCCAATTCCTCAAGGACAACCCTGCGGTGCGCACGACCATCGACTCTCGCCTCCGAAAGGCCTTGGCGTTACCTGGGTCGGAGAGCGCACCGGAAGCGCCAGCCGTGCCGCCGGCCCCGGCCAGCGAGATCGAGCCGCCCAAACGCAAGGCAGCGCAGCGCAGCGACGCCTAGGTCGGCCGCTTCTTGAGTCCCTCGGGATAGGAGCCCAGGACGCGCAGCTCTGCCGCGCCGCGCTGCAACTCGCTCAGGGCCTCCCCGGCGGCGCCGTGCGGGTTGCCAAGAACGTCCAGATAGAACGCGTACTCCCATGGCCGGCCGCGCAGTGGCCGCGACTCGATCTTCGACAGATCGACGCCCCTGCGTGCGAAGACCTCCAGCGCCTTGAAGAGCGCGCCGGGCACGTTGTCCAGAGTGAATACGATCGATGTCTTGGTCGCGCGCTCCACAGGTCCGCTCTCCCGCGCCATGAGCAAGAAGCGCGTGAAGTTCTGCGGATCGTCTTCGACGCCTTCGAGCAGCACCTCGCCACCGTGCAGTGTGGCAGCCAGGCGCGATGCCAGCGCCGCATGCGAGCGCTTGCCCGCCCGCAGCATCTCGATGACGCTGCCGGCCGTGTCATACGCTGCGACTGCCTCGACGGCGGGATGTTGCGCGAAGAAGCGCCGACATTGAGCGAGCGCGACCGGATGTGACGCCACTCGCTGGATCTCGTCGATGCCCACACCGGGCAAGCCGATCAAGCAATGCCGCACGCGCAACTGCGTC
The DNA here is from genome assembly GCA_003155335.1 of Acidobacteriota bacterium. Taxonomy (GTDB): domain Bacteria; phylum Acidobacteriota; class Vicinamibacteria; order Fen-336; family Fen-336; genus FEN-336. The sequence goes on along the minus strand of PMCG01000222.1, from coordinate 2,712 downwards.
TCACCCACGATGTTGAGACCACGCTCGCTCAGCCGGTCGTAGTTCTCGTGGATCGAACCAGTGAGGGAGTTCTCGATCGGGACAACGCCCTGCTCCGCCGCGCCGTCCGTGACGGCGTCAAAGACAGCGTCAAAGCTCCGCTGCGGGATCAGCGCCAGTCTCTCGCCGAGTATCTCCAGGGCTGCCTGGTGACTGAACGAGCCCGCTTCCCCCTGAACGGCCACGCTGAGACGACTCCCGGCGTTCATCGCCCCCTCCCCCCTGCCGAGACCATCAGGCCCGAGACATCGGGCGCGGTCTCACTGCCGCTATTCTCTGCGATCTCCGACTGCCCCTCCACTTTTGTCTTGCGACGCCCGATCTACTACGATCAACAAGAGCCGCGAGGCGGGCGTAGCCGAATTGGCATAGGCGCCAGACTTAGGATCTGGTTCGGTTTACTCCGAGTGTGGGTTCAAGTCCCACCGCCCGCACCATGTAGCGCAAGGCGTTGCTCACACGTCATGTGTCCGCAAAAGAACGTGCTATTCTCTCTCCTCGTCCCCTCCGGCCCGCAGCCTGGATCCCCAAGACGAAGCGACGTTGATCGAGAGGTGGTCAGTTGAAGGTCGAATACGTCGAAGAGACGCCCATCCGCAAGAGCCTGTCATTCGAGATTGAGGCCGACACACTCGCGGCCGAGGTGCAGGCGCGCGCCCACGAATACGCCCGCAAGCTGAAGCTGCCGGGTTTCCGGCCCGGCAAGGTGCCGCTGGGCGTCGTCCTGTCCCGTTTCAAGGACGAGCTCTCCCACGAGGCGGCCGAAGCGGTCATCAATCGTGTGGTTCCGGAGGAGATCCGCGGCCGCGGCCTCTCGCCCATCGCGCCGCCTGAGATCGTCGACCTCAAGGCCGAGCCTGACCAGCCGTTCACGTTCCGGGCCGTGTTCGAGACCCTCCCACTGGTCGACTTACCCGACTACCGCGGCCTAGAGGTGCGTGGCCGCACACCGCAGATCGCTGACGAAGAAGTCGAGAAGGAGCTGTCGCACCTGCAAGAGAAGATGGGTCGCTTTGAGCCGGTCGAGGGGCGCGCAGCCGCCGATTCCGACTACGCTGTGGTGGACGTCTCCTGGCGCGAGACACCAAAGGGCCCCGAGAAACGCCAGGAGGGCGCGATGCTGCACGTCGGCTCCGCCGACCAACACCCTGACCTCAATGCCGCGCTCGTCGGCATGAACCCCGGCGAGAAACGAAGCGTGACGATCACGTATGCCGGCGATGCGCCACCGGAGCTGGCCGGCAAGACCATCGACTACGCCCTTGCGCTCAAGGCCGTCAAGCGCCGCGTGCTGCCCGCGCTCGACGACGAGCTCGCGAAGGACCTCGGCGAGTTCGACAGCCTCGCCGCTTTGCGCGCGGCCGTTCGCAGCCGACTCGAAGCGCAGGGCCAGGCCAGCGCCGAGCGTGAGCTGCGGGAGGCACTGGTGGAAGCGCTCCTGGCGAAGTGCTCGTTCGAGGTCCCTGAGACGCTCGTCGAGCAGCACATGACGGCGCGCACGGAGAACGCTGCGCGTGGCCTGGCGCTGCAGGGCGTCGACCCGACGAAGCTCGGCGTGGACTGGCACAAGTACCGCAGCGAACAGCGTGAGGCATCGCGCCGCGCGGCGATGGCCGAGATAGTGCTCGACGAGATCGCCCGACGCGAGGGAATCGCCGTGCTGCCGGACGAGATCGATGCCGAGCTCGCGCACCTGGCAGAGCATGCGGGCGCGACACGTGAGACGCTGCGGCGGCGCATGCAGGAGAGCGGTGATCTGGCCGCGCTCAGTGCGCGCATTCGTACCCAGAAGACCCTTGACTTGCTCAAGGCCAATGCTAGACTGGCGCTCACATGACGGCGAACGCCGCCTACGCCAGCACGCTCATTCCGATCGTCGTGGAACAGACCGCGCGGGGTGAGCGCGCCTACGACATCTACAGTCGCCTCCTCAAAGACAGCATCATCTTCCTGGGCACAGCCATCGACGACATGGTGGCCAACCTGATCATCGCGCAGATGCTCTTCCTGGAGGCCGAGGACCCCGAGAAGGACATCCATCTCTACATCAACAGTCCCGGCGGCTCGACGACCGCGGGCATGGCCATCTACGACACGATCCAGTTCATCCGGCCTGCCGTGCAGACCCTCTGCGTCGGTCAGGCCTCCTCGATGGCGGCAGTGCTGCTGGCGGCCGGCGCGCCAGGCAAGCGCTTCGCGCTGCCAAACTCCCGCATCCTCATCCATCAACCGTGGGGCGGCACGCAGGGCCAGGCTGCCGATATCGCCATTCAGGCCAGAGAGATCCTGCGTATCCGCGACCGCCTCAACGAGATCCTGGCCCAGCACACCCGCCAGTCGGTGGAGAAGATCGCGGCCGACACTGATCGCGACTTCATCATGGATGCAGCGGCGGCCAAGGACTATGGTATCGTGGATCAGGTGATCGCGCGGCGGGAGAAGTAGGCCCGGCGACAAGCCATGAAGAAGAACGGCGAGAGCGAGGTCCTGCGGTGCTCGTTCTGCAACAAGGACCAGAACGACGTTCGCAAGCTGATTGCCGGCCCCACGGTCTTCATCTGCGACGAGTGCGTCGAAGTCTGCAACGACATCATTGCGGACGACAACCGCTTCGAGAACCGCGGCGCCCGCACCTCCCTGCCGACCCCTCAGGAAATCAAGAAGTTCCTCGAC
>PMCG01000055.1:7690-13406 GCA_003155335.1 Acidobacteriota bacterium | reverse complement strand
CGCGAGAGCGACGCATGCGGGCGGGCGTGCGGCTCGTGGCGCAAGCGGCCGTGCTTCTGCTGGCGACGCTGCTGCTGAGAGGCCTGCTCAGAGTCCTGCGGGCGCTCGGCCGCTCGCTCCTGCCGCAGGCGGCTGCGCGGTTCGGCGCACTCGTCGTCTCGCAGTCGCCGGCGTACTGGCTGTTGTTCGCCGCGTCGATGTGTCTGTGCACGACGCTCTCGGTCTGGATCGCGCGCCGCTTCATCGACCGTCGCTCTTTCGCCTCGTTGGGCGTGGTCTGGGACGGCGACGCGGCCCGCGACCTGTCCCTGGGCGTGCTCGTCGCCGCGCTGATCCAGTCGGCGCTCTTCGGCGTCGAGTGGGCAGCCGGCTGGTTGCACGTTGCAGGATTCGGCTGGTCGGCGCAGCCGATCGCGCAGGTCCTGCCGAGCGTCGCGGCGATCGGTCTCGTCTTCGCGATGGTGGCCTGGTACGAGGAGCTACTGGCACGCGGCTACTGGCTGCTGAACATGAGCGAAGGGCTCAACCGCCCGCTGGCCGTGCTGCTGTCGTCGTCCGCCTTTGCCCTGGGTCACATCGGCAACCCCAACGTCACGTGGGTGGCGATCATGGCTCTCATCGGACCCGGCCTCCTGTTCGCCTGGGCGGTGACACGCACTGGCCGGCTTTGGCTGGCGATCGGGCTCCACTTCGGGTGGAATCTCTTCGAGGGGTCAGTTTTCGGCTTCCCAGTCAGCGGTCTCGCGACCGTGACGCTGATCCAGACCACGGTCGACGGCCCCACGCTCTGGACAGGCGGCGAGTTCGGGCCGGAGGCTGGGCTGGTGGTGCTCCCGGCGCTCGCGGCAGGCGCAATCGCGATCGGCCTCGCCACGCGCGGCCGGGCGGCGCGCTCACGCGCTGCCGTGGATTGAACGCCGCAGCGGCTCATGGGAAAGTAAGCGCTCTCGCGCGACGGCCAGCGACGCGGGAAAGGAGCTCATGGCAGTACTCATCACCGGCGGGGCTGGATACATCGGCAGCGTGACGGTCGACTTGCTGCGCGCGCGCGGTGAGGACGTGGTCGTTCTCGACGACGTGGCGCGCGGGCACCGGTCGGCGGTCGATCCCGACGTCCCGTTCTACAAGGGACGCACGGGTGACCGCGCGCTGGTCGCGCGCCTGCTCGGCGAGCGCTCGATCGATGCCTGCATCCATTTCGCGGCACTGGCGTACGTCGGCGAGTCGGTCAGCGAACCAGGGCGCTACTACTCGAACAACATGGCCGAGGGCCTAGCGCTGATCGAGACGCTGGTCGCGGCTGGCGTCAAGCGTTTCGTGTTCTCCTCCACCTGCGCGACCTACGGCGAGCCCGAGCAGGTGCCGATCCCCGAGAGCCACCCGCAATGGCCGGTGAACCCCTACGGCTGGTCCAAGCTCATGCTCGAGCGCGTCCTCAGCGACTTCGACCACGCCACTGGCCTCAAGTTCGTCGCGCTGCGCTACTTCAACGCGGCCGGCGCAACGGCCCAGCGTGGCGAGCACCACGTGCCGGAGACGCATCTCATCCCGCTGATCCTCGACGCAGCGGCAGGACGGCGGTCCCACATTTCGATCTTCGGCACCGACTACCCGACGCCCGACGGCACCGCCGTACGCGACTACATCCACGTCAGCGATCTGGCCACGGCGCACCTCCAGGCCCTGACGCATCTCAGAGCCGGCGGCGCCTCCGAGTGCATCAACCTGGGGACAGGCCAGGGTCACTCGGTGCTCGAGGTCATCGAGACCGCGCGGCGCGTCACGGGCCGGCGCATCGACGCCCAGCGTGAGGGACGCCGCGCAGGCGATCCGGCTCGGCTGATCGCGGTCTCGGACAAGGCGCGTCGCGTGTTGGGTTGGGAGCCGCAGCTCGGCGCGCTAGCGACGATCGTCGGCTCGGCGTGGGAGTGGAAGCTGGCCCATCCGGAGGGCTATCCGAACTGAGTGTCCGTGCATCCGGCGAGCACATCTGCCATGGCAAAGCAGGGGATGAAGATCAAGATCGGCGTCATGGGTTCGGCCTCTGGCCCGACCTTGCGCAACCCGCACGCAGTCGCGTTGGCGCGACGACTCGGCGAGGAGGTTGCGCGCCGCGGCTGCATCCTCATCACCGGCGCGTGCCCGGGCCTGCCTGACAAGGCCGCCGAGGGCGCCAGGCAGTGCGGCGGGTTCGTCTTCGGCATCTCCCCGGCCTTTTCCAGGCGCGAGCATCTCGAGATCTACGGCTCGCCGATTGAGCAGTACGACATGATCCTGTACTCGGGGATGGGGCTGATGGAGCGGGACATCGTCAACATCCGTTCCTCGGACGCCATTGCCATTGTCGGAGGCGGCGTGGGCTCACTCAACGAGTTCACCGTGGCCTATGAGGAGCGCAAGCCCATCGGCGTCCTCACCGGTACAGGCGGTCTCTCCAACCACATCCCCGAGATCCTCGCTTTTCTTCACCGACGCAACGACCCCGAGCGTCTGGTCTATGACGACGATCCGGAGCGGCTGATCGACCGCTTGCTCGCACTCACGGCCCGCGTGACCCCACCGCTGCGCGAGAGCGACATCGGAGGGGAGCGCGAGGCGCCGAGCTACACGCAAGTCGAGAAGACGCGTCGGCGCCAGCGGCGCGTGCGCGATCGGGTCACCCAGAGAGAAGAAAACAACGGGAACGGCCGCGGCTCCCGTAAGCACGTCGGCTCGCGCGGCTCCAAGCGCGCACCCAAGAAAGCGGAGGTTCGCCAGCGCTAGCCCCGCGGCAGCGGAGCGATGCACTACTCGTAGCGGAACGTCCTGACGCCGAGGGCGCCGACGACGAACGCCGCCGCCGCCAAACCCAGGACGTGCGGCAGGGCCGCCACTGGGCCATAGCCGAAGCTGATCAGCTTGTGCATCGCGTCCATCGTCCAGCCCGTCGGCACGAACAGCGCCGCAGTCTGCATCCACTGCGGCGTGATCTCGATCGGCCACCAGCAGCCGCCCAGCGCTGCCAGCACCATCGTGGACATGACGCCGATGCCCGCCATCTGCACCCGCGTTCGAGCGAGATTGCCGAGTAGGATGCCGAGCGACGCGTTGAACGCGGCCCACGCGAAAAGCACGAGCGCGACCATCGGCAGCGCGGGCCCCCAGCGCATCTTGAAGAGCAGCGTGCCGGCGACCATCGCGAACGCGATCTGCACTAGACCGAGGGCCACCCGCCCGGCCCACTTGCCGGCCACGACCGACGAGCGCGAGATCGGTGTCGAGGCCAGGCGCCTAAGCAGGCCCTGCTCGCGTTCCATGACCAGCAGGAGCGAGGCACTCGTTAGCAGAATCATCATCGTGAACATGACCAGCGTGCCGGGGATCGTCTGCTCAAACCCGACGGGAACCTCCTTGCGTCGGCCCGCGGACACGACCTCGAGCGAGATCTTGCGCGGCATGACCTCGAGCCGGCGGAACGCAGCCGCGTCGGGCGCGTCGCCGGCACTCTTCGACGCGGCGAGGTCAGCGACCACCCCGTACACCGCGCGCGCCACGCGCACCTGATCGAAGCTCGCGCTGGGCCCCTGCGAGCGGCTCGTGAACGTGACCTTCTGGCTCTCGCCAGCGAGCACGGCATCCGAGAACGTCTTGCCGCTGGCCGGCCGCGCGATGACCAAGCGTCGGCCGAACTGAGCGAGATCCGCTTCGGCTGCTGGCCGCTCGACCTTGAAGTTCTCGCGCGTTAGTCGCCGGGTCAGCTCGTCGACCAGGAAACCGGCGTTGGCCGGTGCGTCGAGCGCAATGGGATCCGGCTGAGCCGCGGAGCCTCGCGGTGATCCGAAGCCACCGGTGACGGTGCCTAGAAAATAGAAGAAGACGATCGGCATCACGAACGTCCACACGAGCGTCTCGCGAGCCCGTAGCAGGTGGGCCACGTCCTTGCGCGCGACGAACCAGGCGGCGCGCATCGTCACGCTCCCGTCGCAAACCGGCCGCGCAACAGACGCGTCGACACGGCGAAGGCGGCCATTGCCGACAACAACATCGCGCCGAACGCAATCGCCAGAGCGGTCGCGTCGGCTTGGCCCGCGAGCAGCGCGCGCAGCTGCGTGACCCCCTGCCCGTTCGGCGTGAGGCGTCCGATGCGCGCCATCCATGCCGGCATGGCCTCGAACGGGAAGAACGACCCTCCCAGCATCATCAGGGGAAAGAGCACCATGGTCGTCACCAAGCTCGCGCCACGCGCGCTCGATGCCAGGAACTGCACGGCCAGGAACAGACAGATGAGCACGGTGCCGCTGAAGGTGCACCAGGCGAGTGCGGCTGGCACGCGCATGAGCGGCACGCCGGACGCGAAGACGGCGACAGCCAGGCCGACCGTCGAGATCCCTGCCATGAAGACCGCGCCAGCGGCAACCTTGCCTCCGAGGAACGCGGCTGCGCTGTGCGGAGCGAGCAGGGCGCGTGTGAGCGTGCCGCCCTCGCGTTCCACCCACAGGTCGTCGGTGAAGCCGCGTCCGACGAAGAGCAACGACATGAACAGGAAGCCCGGCAGCACAAAGGTAGCGAGGCCCACACTCTGGCCTTGCGGCCGGTCCGAGACGGTTTCGAGCGATAGGAGCGGCGGAAAGAGGACCGACTCTAGGTCGCGCATGCGCCGGTTGGCCGTAATCGCCAGCCTGGCCACGCTGGCGTCGGCGAAGGCGCCCTGTCCGGACGGCCGGGAGCTCGAGAACTGGGTCAGTGCCGGCCCGAAGATCCGTTGGAGGTAGAAGATGCCCTCGACCAGCGTCTCGACGCCGCTGCGCACGACGTCGGGCAGGATTGCCTGCGCCGGATTCGTCACCAGCTTCACGGTCGCCGGCGTGTCGTTCAGCACTGCCTGGGTCAATCCCTTCGGCAGGATCAGCAGCGCCGACGCCTGCCCAGCGTCCATTTGTCGGCGGCCCTCTTCGGCCGACACCCGCTGAACGTCGAAGTAGTTCGCACCCTCTCCGGTCGACGCCCCTGCGGCCAACCGTCCGAGCACCGAGTTGTCCTCGTCGGCTAGGAGCACGCGCGCCTTGGGCGCCGGAGCTTGGCGGCCGAACGCGAGACCCATGAAGACGCCGATGGAGAGAGGGACGCCCAACCAAAGGGCGAGACCGGCGCGGTCCGCAAGGCGACGTTTGAGGTCCTTCACCGCACTGACCAGGAGGAAGCGCACTGCTATTCCCTCAGCTCGCGGCCGGTCAGCTTGATGAACAGCGCCTCGAGGCTCGGCTGACTGATGGTGGTCTCGCGCACGTCAGCGCCTGCTTCGGCCAGCGCTGCGAAGATCACCGGCAGCCGGCGCGAGGCGCCCTCGACGGCCAGTCGCAAGCGCTCGGCGTCAAGGCTGACCACCTCAGTGCCGTCCAGACGGTCGAGCACGCCGCGCACCTTGGCCGGGTCGAAGATCCCGCTGAGCCGCAGCAGATCGCGCTCGCCCGCCATGCGTCGCAGCTCGTTGAGCGTGCCGCTCGCGATCAGCTTGCCGTGATCGATGACCGCCAGGCGATCGCACAGCGCCTGCGCCTCCTCCATGTAGTGGGTCGTGTAGAGCACGCACGTGCCTGCGCCGACCTGCTCGCGCACCAGCTCGATCAAGCGCACGCGGCTCTGCGGATCGACGCCGACGGTCGGCTCGTCGAGCAGCAACGCCTTTGGCCGATGGACGATGCCGCAGGCGAAATTGAGGCGGCGTTTCATGCCGCCG
>PMCG01000055.1:195-7665 GCA_003155335.1 Acidobacteriota bacterium | reverse complement strand
AACGCGAGCTCCTGCGGGACCACGCCCAGGGCGGCGCGGGCCGCAGCGCCGTCGCTCACGATGTCCAAGCCGAGTACCTTGACAACGCCGCCACTCGGCTTGAGTAGGCCCGAGACGCAGCCAATAGTCGTCGACTTGCCAGCGCCGTTCGGCCCGAGCAGGCCGAAGATCTGGCCGGCCTCGACCGTGAACGTCGCGTCGTCGACAGCGACCAGCTCGCCGTACAGTTTGCGCAGATGATGCACTTCGATCATGAGACCTCGCAGCGACGGGGCAGATGGTCAGGTTCGTCAGGAGTTGCCATCATACTCCGAATCCTAGGATGCCCTGGAGGGTGCTCACGCTTGCGCTCGCTGGCGCAGGCGTGAGTGGCGCGCGCCGTAGAGCGCGTAGAGTGCGAGGCCAACCACGAGCCAAGCGACGAAGCGCAGCCATGACGTTGGCGGCAGGTAGACGATCAGCCCGAGACAGGCCGCAGCGCCCAGCGCCGGAATGGCGAACGGCCCAAGTGGAACCCGGAAGGGTCGCGGGCGATCGGGCACTTTGAAACGGAGTACGCACACGCCAATACATACGAGCACGAAGGCAAAAAGGGTTCCCACGTTTGTGAGGTCGACCATCTCGTCGAGGTTCGTCACGGCCGCGGCGCTGCCGACCAAGATCCCCGTGGCGATCGTGGCCACATGTGGCGTGTGAAAGCGCGGATGAATGCGCGCGAAGAACGGCGGTAGCAGGCCGTCGCGCGCCATGGCCATGAAGATGCGCGCCTGTCCGAGCTGGAAGACCAGTAGCACCGCCGTGTGCGCAACGACCGACCCGAGAGCAACGACCCCGATCAACGCGTCGGAGCGACCGACGTAGCGCAGTGCCACGGTCAACGGCTCGGCCTGCTCAGCCGCGTTGAGGTTGCGCAACGCGGGGAAAGGCACGAGGCCGGTAAAGACGGCGGCCACGGCAACGTAGATGATCGTGCTGGCTGCCAGCGAGCCGAGGATGCCAATCGGCAGGTCGCGTCCAGGCCGCCGCGTCTCCTCGGCGCAGGTCGAGACAGCGTCAAAGCCGATGTAGGCGAAGAACACGATCGCTGCGCCTGCGGCGACTCCGGCGAAACCGTTCGGGGCAAAAGGCCGCCAGTTCTCAGGCCGCATGAAGCGCGTGCCGACGAGGACGAAGAGCGCCAACACCGCGAGCTTGACTGCCACCATCGCGACATTGACGCGCGCTGACTCGCGTATGCCCCACACCAGAAGCGCGGTCAGCACTGCCACGATCACGATGGCCAGCAGATTGAAGACGATCGGCACGCCCAGCATGTGAGGCGCGCCAGCAACGATATCCGGCATGCGTTGCGCCGCGGTGCGATAGTCGATCGCGAGCCAGCGCGGCACGTTTAGACCCATTCCGCTGAGCAGCGTGTTGCAGTAGTTGGCCCACGAGATCGCCACAGCCACGTTGCCGATGGCGTATTCGAGGATCAGGTCCCAGCCGATGATCCACGCAGCCAGCTCTCCGAGCGTCGCGTACGCATAGGTGTAGGCGGATCCCGCGACAGGCACGAGCGAGGCCAGCTCGGCGTAGCAGAGCGCCGTCAGGCCACAGACCACCGCTGTCAGCACAAAGGACAGGATCAGCGCAGGGCCGGCGCCTGGCCGCTGCGCGTCGCCGGCCGCGGCTGTGCCGATCGTGGCAAAGATGCCAGCGCCGACGGTCGCCCCAATGCCGAGCGCGATCAGATGGCCTGGCCCGAGAACGCGGCGCAGCGAGCGCGGTGAGTTCTCCGTCTCGGCGATCAGCGCCGAGAACGGCTTGGTCGCGAACAGGGCGCGGAGCACGCGCTCACGCTATGCGAGGCAGCGCAGGCCTGTCAATCGCGCCCTGATTCCCGGACACGCTCCTGGACTGAGACTCCTAGGACTTGCTCAGCTTGATCCGCTGATCCGCGCCGGCGCTGAAGCCAATCGAGAGGGTCGTGGTACCGGAAGGCAGTCCGGAAAGGTAGCTCCCGTTGATCGTCAGCGTCGCACCGGACACGGCATAGTCCCGGATCGCCACTAGCGCTGTGTCTCCGTTCTTGATCCGCGAGAGCGTGTTCCCGTTCAGGACCAGAGGCAGCGCAAGATCGGAGGACGAGACTGGGAGCGTATACGCCAGACCCGTGTTCACCAGGGAGTTCTTGTTGCCCCGCGCGGCCTGAACCTGGATCGCAACCCTGACGGGCTCCCGCCAGGCGTGCGCCGCACGATCCAGTAACCCGCCGTTATCCCAGACCATGGTCGTTATTCCGCAATCGTGGGCCTTCTGCATCAGGCTGTCGACCCAGAGCCACTGGTAGTAGGGGGGATTGTCGCCCATGTTCAGCCCGAATTCGCCGAGGATCACGGGAATCCCTTTGTCCACGAAGAGGGTCTTCATTGTCCCGAACGACGTGTTCAGATCCGTGATCTCCCAGGCCTGGCCCGCGCCCACGCCCCAGGTCTGGTCCGTGCCATTGGTGAACGACCAGGGGGTGTAGTAGTGGAAGGTGACGATCAGATTGTCATCTGCGGGCAGCGCCATGTCCTGGGCATAGGTGGTGCTGGTCCATTTCAGGGGACACACGACACACCGGCTGGCGTTGATACCCCCCGTGCCTCGGATGGCGGCCACCACGGCGGCATTGAGCTGGTTGTTCTGGGCGGGGGTGAGGTCATTGACGTCGCCCTCCACGGCGCCGCCCGGCTCGTTTATCACCTCGAAGAGGACCCTGGGATCCTTGTCGCGCAGCTTGACGGCGATCTGTTTCCAGACCTTCGTGAACTTCGCGATGGCGCCATCTGGATTGTCCCGGAAACCCGCACCGAACGTCCCGTAGTCGTGGTGCATATCGACGATCGCGTACAGCCCAAGACTCCTCGCCATGTCCACCACGTCGCTCACGCGCTGGAGCCACGCGGGGTTGACGACATTGTCGGCACCCAAATGGGTGCTAAAGCGGACGGGGATCCGGACGCTCTTGTAGCCGATGTCCACCACATCCTGGAAGGTTGGCAACGTGACGGGAGGATTACCCCAACTGCCTTCCGTCGGGTCGCCTTCAAGGGTGTTGCCCAGGTTCCAACCGGGGTTCATGTTCGCCGCGATTTGGCTGGGCGTTTCCACGCGGGCCACCGGAGCGATCGTATCCGCAGGTGGCTGGGTGGGCTGGGTGGTCGGGATGGTGCCACCGCCGCCGCCACCGCAACCCAGGAAGCAGACCAGCGCGCATCCTGCCAACGACGCTGCAAATCGGTTGGGTAGAAACATGGCGCCATCTCCTCATCTTGATGATACCGCATGGCGAATCCGCGCTATCATCTCGCCCCGGGGCCGTCGTGCAGCTGGCCATGGCTCGAGGAGGTACGAGAATGCACTCTGCGGCGCGACTGTTGCTGGCGATCCTCGCTGCTGCGCTGTTCGTTTCTCCGGGCGCGGTCGCGGCTGCACCGGCTGCGAGCACGCCGGAGTCGCTCGGGGACTTCCTCAAGCCCGGCGACACGGTCGCTGCTTTCGAGGCGGCCGGAATCGACGGCGTGATGCGCCGCGTCGACTACCCGAAGAAGACCGTCACGGTCCTGATGTTCTTCTCGAGCGGCTGCCCGCACTGCCATCACATGATCCCGCTGTGGAATGACCGCTTCCGGCGGCGGCCGTCGAACGTGGCCATGATCGGTATCCTGGTCGACAAGGANNGTCGAGGACGTCGGGGTCGGCATACTCGATCCGATTCGCCTCGGCCAGATCCTCCGGCCGTAGTCGCTCACGCTGGCGCCGCGGTGGGCCATGAACCCTGACGTCGTTGCGGCGGTCGAGGATCTACGCCGCAGGCGAGCGTTGCCTGACGCGGACGCCGCGCTGCTGTCGCGAATCGCTCGCGGCGACCTCGTCTCAGCCCACACCGAGCTGCGAGTGGCGCTCTACGCGGGCGTGCTTCTGCTCACGAGCGGCGTCGGGCTGCTGCTGAAGGACAATCTTGCGCGGCTCGGCCCGCTGACGATCGCCATCGCCATCGGCTGCGCTGCAGCCGTGTGCTTCGCCTGGGTGGCGCGTCACGCGCCCCGTTTCGCCTGGGGCGAGACGCCGGTCGAGCACCTCGCCTTTGACTACATCNNGCGCCAATCGCCGTGCGCTGCGACTCGCGCGTCGTCTTCTCCTTGGCCCTGTCCACGTTCGCCGCCTGGCGCGGCGTCTCCACGTCGCTGGTCGAAACCAGCCTGTGGCGCTTTGCGCATGCCCCGGGCGCGCTGCGAGCCAATGCCATCGGCTGCGGCCTGCTCTTCCTGCTGATCGGGTTCTTCATGAAGCACGGGGAGCGGAAGGCGCACTTCGAGCCGGTTGCGACGTACATGGGCTGGATCGCTATCCTGGTTGCGCTGATCTCCGGGATGGGCACGACCTCGGCTGAAGAGCTGCTCTTCACATTGGCGGTCCTTGCAGCAGGCACAGGTTTGACGATCTACGCGGCTGCGGCGCGGCGCTTTGCGCTCTTCGCGATCGGCTTCCTTGCCGCGTACATCGCGTTGTGCGGGCTCTTTCACAGGCTTCAGCCCACGGACACGCTCGTCCCGCTCTGGTACGCCGTAACTTCGCTGACGGTGCTGGTCGGACTGTTTCTGGCCCACCGCAGGCTCAAGGAGCCGGCATGAGCCCGGCAGTTGAGCGAGCGGAACGGCATGAGGCGGTGCGCTGCGCCGCGCGCGAGTGGCGCCGCGCTGGGCTGATTGACGAGGCCGCCCGAGCCGCGATCGAACGCGCCTNNCTGCCGCCACCGCCGCGATCCTGGCGCTGATTCTCGGTGCAGGTCTGTGGGTCGCGACCGAGGGCCTCAAGGGCGCGCTGCGCTTGGCCGACGCCGGGATCGAGTCGGCCACGGCCTTGGCAGGCGCGATCTTCCTCGCGGAGGGCACCGCATATCTGATCGGCGACGTGTTCAGAGTTGCGGATCCCGCGGGAGTGCGTCTTGTGGCCCTGAGCGTCGTACTGCTTTTCGCGCTCACGGCGCTGCGTTGGGGTTCGACTGTCAGCGCTGGACTGGCGACGTGCGGCCTCGGAGTGCTGTTGACCCTGTTCCCACTGGCGCGCCTGACTTGGATCGCCGCGGCGCTCTTGCTGGCGCCTCTCGCGCTGCGTGGGAGCGAATCTGCGCGCCTTGCGCCGTCACGGCGCCGCTGCTGCGCCGTCGTCCTGGTGCTGGCGCTCATCGGCCTCTATGTCGCGCTGCACCTCGGCTCATGGGACGCTCAGCTCCTGGAACGCGGGACCTTTCTGCTCTACTCCCCGCATCCGTCGCCCGCGCTTGCGCTGCCGCGCGCGTTCTTCAAGCTGACCACCGCACTCATCCCCATGGCGCTGCTTGCGNNGCCATCGGGCTGGCGCTGGGCGTGGCTTCGCTGATCACGCTGCGCTTCTACGTCCACATCGCCGATCTCTGGGTCGTGCTGAGCGCAGCCGGCAGCGCAGTCATCGTTCTAGCACTCGGGCTCCGACGCTGGCTCGACAGCGGCGCGCAACACGAGCGGGCGGGCTGGACGGCGCGCGGGCTCTCCGGAGAAGCGGTGCTCATGCGCACGGCCGAGATGGCTGTGACCGTGGTCGCAGCAACGCCGTCGGCGAATGCGCCCGAGGCTCCGCGGTTCGAGGGCGGCGGCGGCCGCTCCGGTGGCGGCGGCGCCAGCGCGGATTTCTAGCGCAGCCGCACCGTCAGCGCGCGAAGACGTCGTCGACAGGCGTGATCGTCACNNCACGACCGAGAGATTGCGCGACGAGAGGTGTTTGCGAATCGCCTGGTTGACCTCTTCACGCGTCAGGCGCGCCAGTCGCTCGCGCATGTAGGCCGTGTACTCGTCTATGCCGTACCAGTTGGAGTCGAGCGCGTAGCCCAACTCCAGATCCTGCGTCGAGGTCAGGAGATAGACGTTCTTCATCATGTAGGTGCGAGTCGCTTCGAACTCATCTTGGCTGAGCCCGTTGTCGATGAGCTTGGCCAGCTCGTAGAGCGCGATGCGCAGCGCCATCTGTGCGTTCTCCGGCAGGACCGGCCGGATCCAGATCTCGAAGAGCTGCGCGCGNNTAGGCGTAGTCGCCGTAGTTCATGCCGCGGATCTCGCGGATGCGCTCGTAGAGGTGAGACATCGACGAACGGTGCTCGCCGAGCCATGTGCGCGCGACGCTCAACGCGACGAAGTCCGGGTCGGCGCGTGTGACCTCGAGCGGGTGGCCGAGCGAGATCGCCGTGGCCCGCGTCTCCTTCTGGATGATCTCGACCTCGATGCCTTGAGGCCGGCGCGCCGCCACGCCAGCTGGCGCGGCCAATGCCGGGCCGGCGCTCAGTCGGCTCAGGTCGCGCTCAAGCCGCGCCTGGACGTCGCCTGCGGCGGCGCCAGACAGACCGATCGTGAGCGCGGCGCGCGTGTAGGCCGAACGCACGAACTGCCGGACGTCGTCGAGCGTGATCGCCTGGATCCCAGCCACTGTCCCGAGCACAGGATGGCCATATGGCGTCCCCGCGAAGAGCCGCGCGGCCAGGCGCTCCTTGGCCAGCTCCTCCTCGTTCTCCGCGCGCAGGTCCTGTGTCAACGCGTTGAGCTGCTGGTCCTTGATGCGGCGAAAGTCGTCTTCACGGAATCCGGGATCGAGCAGCATCGGCAGCGCGATCTCGGCGAAGCGCTCCCAGTTGTCGCGATGCACGCGCGCCGTGAACGTCGTCATTTCCTTGTCGACCTGAGCGTCGAAGCGCGCCGCCATCGGGAACAGGGCGCGCCGGATCTCGTCGATGGTCTGCTCCTTCGAGCCCGCGTCGGCAATCATCGACGCGGCCAGAGCGGCCAGGCCCTCCTTGCCCTTGGGATCGTGGGCCGAGCCGACGGAGAAGAGCAGCTTGACGTCGATCTCCGGCAAGGCCGAGCTCGGCCGCACGAAGCGCAGTCCGCTCGCCGGGCCCTCGCCGGAGACGAGATCGGCAAGCCGCGGCGGCCGCGCCATGCTCTCGGGTATAGCTTCGCTCGAAAGCGTCGTCACGACTAGGTTCGCGTCGTCAATGTACTTCTTGGCGGCAATGAGCAGGTCAGCGGGAGTCAACGTGTCGTAGACACGGAAGAGACGATTGAGCGTTGCGTATTCGCGGTGAAAGCGCACGAAGCGAGCCAGCGTGGCTGCGATGGCCTCGGTGTTGTCGAGCGTACGCGAGAGCCCGTAACGGGCGTTGGACTTGGCATCTGCCAGGCGCTGCGCGCCGACCGGCTGCAATCGGATACGCGCGAAGGCCTTCAGGATCTCGTCGCGCACGTAGAGCGCGTCCGCGTGGGACTTGACGCGCGCGGCAACGGTCATCAGGCCCGGGTCAGCGCTGGCCGGAAAGTACGGCCAGAGTTGGTCGACCTTCTGCTCCTCTTCGACGAGGCGCTTGTAGAGCTCGGACGTCGGGCCGAACGTCAAGTCCATCAGCACGTCGGTCGC
>PMCG01000055.1:0-182 GCA_003155335.1 Acidobacteriota bacterium | reverse complement strand
GGCTCGCTCGGGATCGCGGTCTGGTACGAGCCGCGCTTCCAGCCGCCCCAGTATCTCTGCACTAGGCGCAGCACTTGGGTGGGATTCACGTCGCCACACACGATCACGGTCACGTACTCGGGGCGATACCAGCGACGGAAGAACGTGCGCGAGTAGGCGTACTGGTTGGGCATGTCCTCGAT
>PMCG01000202.1 GCA_003155335.1 Acidobacteriota bacterium | reverse complement strand
CCTACTTCGGCCCGATCCCCAGCGGCCCGAAGCCGGAACCGCTGCACACGGTCGAGCCGCCGCAGACCGGCGAACGCCGCGTCACGCTCAAGCTCCAGTCTCAACGGGTCTTTGTCGAGGGCTACCACAAGCCGGACGTCAACGACCCGGACGACGCCGTCTACGACGCCATCGGCAGCGTGCTCAGCGAAGGCCGCTCCTCGCGCCTCTACCGCTCGCTCGTGCGCGACAAGAAGATCGCCACGAACGTCGGCGGGTTCCCCGGTTTCCCGGGCCAGAAGTACCCCGCGCTGTTCCTGTTCTACGCCATGCCTGCGCCGGGACACACCAACGACCAAGCGCAAACCGCGATCGAGGCCGAGATCGAGCGCTTGAAGTCCGAACCGGTGAGCCAGGAGGAGCTGGACGGCGTGAAGCGGCGCTATCGCGCCGACATCATTCGGCAACTCGACGACAATTCCACCCTTTGCCGCGTGCTCGGGACCATGCAGGCGCTGAAGGGCGATTGGCGCGAGGCGTTCACGAGCTTGGGCAAGATGCAGGCAGTCACGCCGGCGGACATCCAGCGCGTCTCGCGGGCGGCCTTCACGTTTGACAACCGGACGATCGGCACGATCGACCCGATCGAACCAGCGGCGAAGTGAGGAGAATGGCCATGCGCACAAGGACATCCCTGTCTGTCATCTGTCTTTCGTCCGCGCTGGCGTTCGGCGGGGTCGCGCATGCGGCGCGTCCGGCCAGCTACAAGGCGCTCAAGTATCCGCCCATCCACGACATCAAGGTCCCGGAGGCCACGCGCTTCGAGCTGCCAAACGGGATGGTCGTGTTCCTGATCGAAGACCATGAGCTGCCAAAGGCGAACATTCACGTCACGGCTCGCGCTGGCTCGCGCTGGGAACCTGCCGACAAGGCCGGACTCGCGGAGATCATGGGCACCGTCATGCGCACGGGCGGCAGCGTGACGCGCAGCGGCGACCAGTTGGACGAAGAGCTGGACCGCCTCGGGGCCTCGATCGAGACAGGCCTGCACCAGGACTCAGGAGGCGCGTTCGCATCCTTGCTGAAGGAGGACTTGGATAGGGGCATCGACATCGTGGCCGACATCATCCAGCACCCGGCCTTCCCGCAGGACAAGCTCGACCTTGCCAAGATCGAACAGCGAGACGCGATTGCGCGCCGCAACGACAATCCGAATGGCATCGCATTCCGGGAGTTCGGAAAGCTGCTGTACGGAAAGGACAGCCCCTACGCGCGACAAACGGAGTACGCCACCATCGAGGCGATCACACGCGACGATCTGGTCGCGTTCCACCGCCGGCTCTTCCAGCCGGAGAACGCGATTCTAGGGGTGACCGGCGACTTCGACAGCGCTCATCTGCGCGCCAAGATCGAGCAGGCGTTCGGTTCCTGGCCGCGCGGCGGACAACCGAAGGCGCCCGTGCCGCAGGTGGACCTCGCGGCCCGAGCTCGCGCCGGGTTCTACTCGGCTACAAAGAGCGATATGCAGCAGTCGTGGGTCGTCATGGGTGCGCTCGGCGGAAGCCGCAATGACCCAGACTTGTACGCGCTTCAGGTCATGAACGAAGTGCTGGGCGGAGGCTACGGCGCCCGCCTCTTCAGCAACGTGCGATCAGAGCAGGGTCTCGCATACGCCGTGGGCTCCAGATGGAACGCCGAGTGGGACCACCCGGGCACCCTGTTCATCGGCGGTTCCTCGAAGCCGCAGACGACCGTGAAGCTCTACCAGTCGATGCTCAAGGAAGTCGAACGCATGGCCCAAGGCGGCGTCACAACCGATGAGCTGGCGCGCGCCAAGGATGCCATCCTGAAAGGCTTTGCGTTCGAGTTCGACGACACCAATAAGGTCATCGGCCGGCTGATGAACTACGAGTTCTACGCCTACCCACCGGACTACTTGCAGCAATACCATGCCCGCATCAACAAGGTGACCCAAGAAGACGTGGCCCGCGTCGCGAAACAGTACTTGAAACCCGGCGAGTTCGCGGTGCTGTTTGTCGGCAACGGCAACTACGAATCGCCTTTGACCTCGCTCGGCCCGGTCCAGACTATCGACATCACGATCCCGGAGCCCCAGCAGAAGCAGCTGGCCGCGGCAACGCCCGAGTCGATCGCCAAGGGCAAGCGTTTGCTTTCGGCGGTGTTGGCCGCCACGGGCGGCAAGGCCGTGCTCGCGGTGAAAGACGAGTCCATCGTCGGCCAAGCCGCGATCGAGACGCCGCAGGGACCGATGTCGATCAAGATGGAGGCCAGCATCAACCTCGCTGGCAAGTTGCTGCAGCGGATGCAGACTCCGATGGGACAGATGACGACCGGCTTCGACGGCCAGACCGCCTGGATGAGCGCCGGCGGCCAGACACAGGAGCTGCCTGGATCCCAGAAGGGCGAGTTCGAAGCATCCCTGCGCCGGGAGACCGTGGCGCTGCTGCAGCACTTCGATGAGCCTGGCCTCACGATCCAGTCGCTCGGGACGACCGATTTCGACGGCAAGCAGGTGGAAGCGATTGCGATCAGCGATCCGGCAAGCGGCTTCCGGACCAAGGTCTTCATCGACCCCACGACGCACATGATCGTTGCGAAGCAGTTCATGGCCTCGATCATGGGCCCACCGGCGGAGACCGAAGAGGTCTACTCAGACTACCGCGACGTGGCGGGCGTCAAGATGCCGTTCAAGAGCGTCACGCGCCAGGCCGGCAAGACGCGGGTACAACTCACCGCATCGGAAGTGAAGATCAACCCGGGCGTGCCGGAGTCCACGTACAAGAAGCCGTAGCAGCCGCGACGTCTTTTGGACCGGAGTTGCCGGCGCCGAAGTGACGAAGCGCATTTCGGCGGAGGCATTGGTCTGCGCAAGTGAACTTGCCAGGGCCGAAGGTCGCCAGCCTTCTATTGCAGCGCGCTCCTGAGCTATACTCCCGCCGAACGTTCAGGCGAACGTGTAGGAGAGAGACATGCGACTGAAGCTTCTTGTCTGTTTTGGCATGACTGTATTCTTGCTTGCCGGCCTGACCCACACGCCGGCGATAGCGCAACAGGCGAAGGCCGCGCCCCAGGAGCCGTCCTTGGAGTGCGTTGGCGACCACCACGCTGAACCCTATGTCTGGCGCAGCGTCAAGATGGTCGCCGGGGGCTTCATCACCGGGATCGTCACCCATCCAGGCGAGCCAGGGCTGATGTACGCGCGCACCGACATCGGCGGCGCCTACCGCTGGAGCCCGCATCGCAGCCGCTGGATCCCGCTCACGGATTGGCTCAGCCCGGACGACTGGAACCTCATGGGCATCGAGAGCATCGCGATTGACCCAGGGCATCCGTCGCGCGTGTACCTGGCCGCTGGCGCCTACAGCCAATCGTGGGCGTCCAACGGGGCCCTCTTCCGCTCGATGGACTACGGGCGGAGCTTCAAGCGATTCGACCTGCCGATCAAGTTGGGGGCCAACGAGGACGGTCGTTGCGCTGGCGAGCGCTTGGCCGTCAATCCTCGACATCCCAACGAGCTCTATCTCGGCTCGAGGCACGACGGCCTGTGGAAGAGCGTCGACCACGGCGGAACCTGGAGTCAAGTGACTAGCTTCCCCGCCGTCACCACTGCGAGCTGGGCCGGCATCGCATTCGTGCTCATCGACCCCACCGTCGATGCCTCGGGCAAACAGGCGATCTACGCCGGAGTGTCTGCGGTCGGTGGCCTTTACCGCAGTCTCGACAACGGCGCCACTTGGGAGGCCGTGGCCGGCCAGCCGACCACGCTGCCCAACAACGGTTGGTCCCCGTCGGTCCCACTACCCCTGCACGCTGCTCTCACCTCCACAGGCGTGCTCTACGTGACGTACTCCGATGGACCCGGACCCAACAGCGTGGGCAACGGTGCCGTCTGGAAGCTCAACACCAAGGACGGCACGTGGACGAACATCACGCCCGCCGGGCCTTGGTGGGCCACGACGCTCTGGTACGGCTTTGCCGGAGTGACGGTGGATGCCAACAATCCCGATACCGTCATGGTCTCCACACTGGACCGCTGGTGGCCGGGCGACACGATCTATCGCAGCATAGACGCTGGCGCGAACTGGATTGGCCTCCGGGACGAGGGCGATTCGGCCCCCTGGGGTCACCAGCCGGAGAACTATGCCGTCCGCGACGACTCCCTCTCGCCCTACCTGGCCTTCGGAGACACCGTCAACGGCGCCGGCTTCGGCCACTGGATCGCGGACGTCGAGATCGACCCCTTCAATCCGAACCACGTCCTCTACGTCACGGGCGCCACGATGTGGGCGAGCGACGACGTCGCCAACGTCGACTCGCGCACGATGACTCATTGGTACGTCGGTGCCAACGGCATCGAAGAAACCTCAGTGGGACGCGTGCTGAGCCCGCCGACAGGCGCGCACCTGCTCAGCGCCATCAGCGACATCGGCGGCTTCCGACACGACGACTTCAGGGTTTCGCCGCCCAGCGGCATGTACACGAATCCGCTCTTCACCAGCACGACGGGCCTCGACTTNNTCGCCGTCTCCGCGGACGGCAGCACGTTCGTGTGGTCCCCGAGCTCCGGCACGCCTTCCTTCTCACGAGACAACGGTGCCACCTGGACGCCTTGCTCGGGAGCGCCAGCCAATCGGGAGGTCGTCGCTGACCGCGTCAACCCGGAGAAGTTCTACGTCTTCGACCCAGGCACGGGCAGCGTTTCCGTGAGCANNTCTCGAAAGACTCCGGCGCGACCTTCACGGTCGTAGACAGCGTCGTGCATGCCGAAGCGATCGGTTTCGGCAAGGCCGCCCCGCGCCATCGCGATCTCACTCTGTACTTGTCGGGACAGGTCGGAGACCTGCGGGCGATCTATCGCTCCACCAATGCCGGCGCCAGCTGGGTGCGCATCAACGACGACCACCATCAGTACGGCTGGATTGGCGTGGTAGGCGGCGACCCGCGTGTTTACGGCCGTGTCTATCTCGGAACGAACGGCCGCGGGATCGTCTCCGGCGACATCGTGGATCGCGACGACCACGACGACCACGACAGGAGATAGGACCGCGACCGCGTCGCCGACGCGAGTCGAATCCGCGGGGGAGCAGTCGATGCTCCCCCGCTTCTCACT
>PMCG01000348.1 GCA_003155335.1 Acidobacteriota bacterium | reverse complement strand
CCGGTCAGGTCGCTGTGCACCTCCTCTGCGAACGTAGTCGGGAAGAGATAGCCCGAACCCACCGCCACACCGATGGCCAGCGTGCGCTCGCGCGCTCGGCCAGTGGCGTCCTGGAAGATCGCATAGCTCGAGTTGATGCCGCTGCCGTCGAGGAAGTTGGCGCGCACGCTCGTGCCCGAGCCCTTTGGCGCGACCAGGATCACGTCCACGTCTGCCGGAGGGATCACACCCGTTTGCTCTTTGTAGACGATCGAGAAGCCGTGGGAGAAATAGAGCGCGTCGCCCTTCTTGAGGCAGGGCTTGATGCGCGGCCAGGTCGCCATTTGCGCGGCATCCGACACGAGGTATTGGATGATCGTGCCTTTGGTCGCTGCCTCCTCGAGCGAGAAGAGCGTCTTGCCCGGGACCCAGCCGTCGGCGATGGCCTTGTCCCAATAGCGCTTGTCCTCAGGCACCTGCCCAATGATGACGGCGAAGCCGTTGTCGCGCATGTTGAGCGCCTGCGCCGGCCCCTGCACGCCGTAGCCGAGCACAGCGATGGTCTCGTTCTTCAGCACCTCGCGCGCCTTCGCGAGCGGGAATTCATCGCGAGTGACGACATCCTCTACCGTACCGCCAAAATTGATCTTCGCCATCGATAACGCTCCTGCTTGCTGGATTTCCGCCGTGACGGCCCGTCAAGCGCCCCGAGCCAGAAGGGGCATAGGCTACGCCGCGTCTGCCGGGCTGTCAATTGGGCGAGGACGCCGCTCCCAGCGGGGACGCGGCAGCGGTGGGCGTCGGGCAGCGGCGGCACTTGTCAGCGCGCCGGCCCTCGTCCTTCGGTGCGTAGTAGCGATTCACGACGTCGTAGGCGTCATAGGCATCCAGGCGAACGTAGCCGTGGCTGCTGAAGTAGCTCTCGATCGCTCCACGGGTGCTCGGTTTGACCTCGATGCACACCAGCGCTGGCAGGAACCGGTCGATGTCGAATCCGGCAAGGGCCAGAGGCTCCGCTCCCTCGATGTCCATGGAAAGGAAGTCGATTCTCGACACCCCGTTAGCATTCAGCAGCTTCGTCAGAGTGACCGTCGGAACCTGTATCTTCTCTACCTTGACGGGCCGGCTCCCCGAAGAATGCCAATCGGCACGCCCCTTCAAGTACGACGAGATCCCTGGCAGCTCCGAACGGTAGAACGGCATGACATCGTCGGAGCGGTCCGAGACGAAGAAGTTGAAGAACTTGCTTCTCGGCCGCAATTCTCGCCAGAGAGGCGCGTACTCCCCCAGCGCATCGACAGCGATGCCCGACCAACCAAGACGGTCCTCGATGTAGTACGTGTTGCTGCCCGAACGCGGACGCGCACAGCCCACGTCAACGAAGAAACCGCCGCGCCAGTCGGCGAAGAAGTGCCGAATGATCACCTCTTCCTTGTGCTCTGAGTACAGCACTCGCTCGGTCAGAAGTTCTTCCCGGGCAGCGCGAGCACGGCGCGCCTGGCGCGCCATGACGCGCTCGATGGCGCTCCGGTCCTGCTCGGCGTCGTTGCAGCCGGCCAGCCCCAGCGCCACGAGCAGCGACGAAGCGATCGACAGTCGCAAGCCCCAAGCTTTAGTCACACGCGTTTCCCCCCGTTCCCGCCACGCAACGCGATCGGCCACAGAGAATACCATCGGAATCCAGGGCGCACGAAGCGCGCACGGCAGTCGCGCAGCGAGCGGGGTCGGCTGTTCGGAGCCAGGCACGATTCCATGTAGAATACCGCGATTATGCGCTGGCTCGCCCATCTCGGTCTCGGCATCCTCGCGCGCTTCGGCCGCGCCGGCGAATCCGTCACTACGCACGCTGGCGGCATTGCTCTGCTGGTGGCGCGCACCGCCAAAGCCCTGGCCACGGGCCAGGTCTCGATGCGCGCGGTGCTGAGCCAGACGTACGCCGTGGGCGTCCAGAGCCTGCCCCTGGTCACGGTCACAGCCACGCTTTCAGGCATCGTGACCTCGCAGCAGGGCGGTTACCAATTCACGGGAAGCGTGCCTCTCTACATCCTGGGCAGCGTGGTCACGTCCAGCGTCATTCTGGAGCTGGCGCCGGTGCTCACCGCCATTGTGCTCATCGGCCGCGTCGGCGCGCGCATCACGGCCGAGCTGGGCACAATGCAGGTCTCTGAGCAGATCGACGCGCTCTACGCCCTCGGCCGCGACCCGATTCCCGTCCTGGCCGCGCCTCGCATCGTGGCAGGCATCCTGGCAATGCCGGTGCTCGTCGGCTTCGCCAATGGCGTCGGCTTCCTGGCCGGGATGATCGCTGCGCGCCTGACCGTCGGGCTCGGCACCGAGGCCTTCCTCTACGGCGCGCGCATGTTCTGGCATAACTGGGACATGTTCTACTCTCTGATGAAGGCCGTGGTCTTCGGCTTCACCGTGCCGGTCATTGCCGTTCACATGGGCCTCTTAACGCGCGGGGGCGCCGAGGGCGTCGGCCGCTCCACGACCGCATCCGTCGTCTTCATGATCATCGCGGTCTTGGTGATGGACGCTCTGTTCCCGCCCCTGCTGCTCAACTGATGAGCGCAGATTCGTGTCGCTCCCGACGCTAGCGCCAATGATCGAATACCGCGACGTTCACAAGGCCTTCGACCTGCCGGTCCTGAGCGGTGTGGATCTTGAGGTCCACGACGGAGAGACGTTGGCCATTGTCGGCCCTTCCGGGACAGGCAAGAGCGTCCTGCTCAAGACGACCATCGGCTTGATCGTGCCGGACCGCGGCGACGTGATCGTCGACGGCCAATCGGTCTACGGATCAGGTCCGGGGACACTCGCCGAAGTTCGCCGCAAGGTCGGTTACGTCTTCCAGAACGCCGCGCTCTTCGACTCAATGACGGTCTATGAGAACCTGCGGCAAGGGTTGCCGGACGCGCTCCAGAAAAGTCTCGGCGGGCAAGAGATGCTCAGGCGCGTATGCGCCTCGCTCGAGGCCGTCAATCTTAATCCGGGGCACGTCATCAACAAGTTTCCGGCGGAGCTCTCCGGCGGCATGCGCAAACGCGTGGGCCTGGCGCGCACCATCGTCGGCGAACCGCGCATCATCCTCTACGACGAACCAGTCACGGGCTTGGACCCGGTCAACTCGGCCGCCGTGGAACGCCTCATCCGCCGCATCCGCGAGCGCATGGGCGTGACCTCGCTGGTCGTGACGCACGACATCGAGGGCGCGCTCGGTTATTGCGATCGCATCGCGTTGCTCGACCGCGGCAAGCTCGCGTTCGTCGGAACACCGGCGGAGTTTCGACAATCGCACACCCCGATGGTCATGGCGTTCGCCGATCGCACGGCGGCGGCGAACTTCTCAGTCCAGATGTTGGACGACGAGTCCCACGGAGGCCCGTCCGAGTCTTGGCAGAACGGCGCCGAAACCACACGGGGCGCCTAGCGTCCGCGTCGCACGGGATTGGAGTCAGAGACATGGCAGAGCAGAACGACACCCCCACGCCCGCCAGTCGTGGTCAACACCGCGAAGCCTGGGTGGGTCTCTTCGTCATCGTGGGCGTCCTCACCGCCCTGGTGACGCTCCTCACGCTGACCAACGCCGCCATGTTCCGCGGACGCTACGTGCTCGCCACGCAGGTGGAGGACGCATCCGGGATCCGCAAGGGCGACCCGGTCATGCTGCGCGGAGTCAACATCGGCCGCGTTCAGAGCTTCAAGATCGGGCCCGACGGCGTGGCCATCCGTTTGGAGATCGAGGGAGAGTACCGCGTGCCGGCCGGTTCCCACGTGGAGCTGCGACAGAACAGCATCCTCGGAACCGTCTTCGCAGACGTGATCCCCGGCACCTCGTCCGAGATGCTGCGCGGAGGCCAAGCCCTCCCCGGCGCGCGTCCCAGCGGGCTCTACGACTCCATGGCCGAGCTGAGGGATAGCGCGCGCGGTGTGCTCAAGCAGGCCCAGGCTGCGTTGTCACCGGAGACGGTCCAGAACATCCAGGCCAGTTCCTCCGAGGCACAGCAGCTGCTCAAAGAGCTGCGCGCGATGACGACCGAGCAGCGCAAGGAGTTGGCCGACCTTTCCCGCAGCCTCAAGAAATCCGCGCACGACGTCGAGGGCTTGGCCGGCCGACCCGAGCTGGATCGTGCGATCAAGCGGCTGGATACGATGACAGCGCAGCTCGACGAGTCCACAGCTTCTTTCAAGCGCTCGAGCAGCTCGCTCGAGACCGTCATGGCGCGCATCGAGAACGGCGAGGGCACGCTCGGGAAGCTGAGCAAGGACCAGACCCTCTACAACAACCTCAACGACGCTGTCGCCAACATGAACCGCCTCGCCGAGGACGTTCGGCGACAGCCGAAGAAGTACCTGAAGCTCAGCCTGTTCTAGCCGGCTGTCGCGCCGCGTGATTCACGGCGGGTGGCATCGAAGTGTCCGCAGAGGCGGCCTGTAAGCCGGATCCTGTCCCCGCTCTTGCGAGCGATGGGCGATCATTCCTCTAGCCTCGCGGTTACCCGCGAAGTCCAGCAGCCTACCCGGGGGCCTGGGCCGGGCCAGCCTCGTAACGCCCCCCTATTTGGCCTTGCTCCGTGTGGGGTTTTCCCTGCCCGCCGTGTCGCCACTGCGGCGGTGCGCTCTTACCGCACCTTTTCACCCTTGCCACCCTCGGACGAGCCGAGAGTTCGGCGGTGTGTTTTCTGTGGCACTCTCCCTGAGGTCGCCCCCGCTGGCCGTTAACCAGCACACTGCCCTTCGGAGTCCGGACTTTCCTCCCCGGCTCACGTCGAGCCGCGGCGACCGCCCGACCGCCTCTGCGGACGAGATCAGCTTAGCCTCGTCGGGGATGCGGGTCAACGACGCACCGTTCCGGCACATGGCGCCGTGCGGGCCAGCCAAGCAAGGTCGCGACTTTGCTAGCCGTCCTTCTCCTGCGAGATCTGATGCTGCTCGAGCTTCTTGTAGAGGTTGGAGCGGGG
>PMCG01000172.1 GCA_003155335.1 Acidobacteriota bacterium | reverse complement strand
AGTCAGGCCTGGCCGCAGGCAAGGAGGCGACGCTCGCCGAGGCTGAGGAGACCGAGGCCGTGATCCGCGACGTGGCCGCAGCCATTCGCCGGCGCGAGTTCTCTGCCAAGCCCACCTACATCGCCTGCCAGCAGTGCGCCTTCCACGACATCTGCCCCTACACCGCCTGGCAAGGCGAAGGGTAGAGCGCTCACGGCGTGCGTCGGCGCCGACGCAAGGCAGCGTTCTCAGACGAGATCGGCGACGGAAAGGGAACGAGGACGACGTCGCCGAGTCTATAGTCGATCGTAGGCGGCATCGCGGGGATTGGTCCAGACCTTCCTGAAGGCCTTCTCGGAGAGCTTGGCGGCGGCGCGTCTGAGGCTCCGCTCGTCGCGCTGAGCGATGAAGTCAACGAAGTCCTCGACCTCAGCTACCTTCTCGGGCGGTAGACTGTGGATCTTCTCGACCAGAGCTCTTGCACCATGCGCCCGCTTCTGCATCGCTTCTATCTTAGCTCGAATGACCTCCGGCCATGCCGATGTCGGAAGCGCGGCGCTCACACCAGATTTGCGACAAAGGGGACTGAGGCGTAGGCGGCCAGGAGGGCGTCGGTGGTTCAGGGCGTAGGCGTCGGGCTGGCGCACGAAGCCGGCGGCTGCAAGAGTGCGGCGCGGAGCTGAGCGTCGAACCGTGACTCGAGGGTGTCGTCGTCTGTTCCCACGTCGAGAATCTCTGCCGGCACACGGGCCGGCGGGCAGCCGGCGACGAGACTCGCCTCGGCCGCCTTCAGCAGCTCACCGACGTATTCGTTCGCAGGTCCCTTGCCAAAAGAAGGCCATGTGATGGCACCGGCCGAGAGAGGTTGCCCGCTCAGCCATCGCCAGTGGAGCGTGGTCGCGTGCGTCGATCCTCCGACCACCCATCCGGGCACCGACCCGCACCGACCACCGCGAGGCCAGCGCGGGACAAGACCGCGCGGCAGCGGGCATCGAACCATCTCGACCTGCGCAGGGCCAACGCGTTCGGACAACGTCGCCATCCAGGCCGTCTTGCGCAGGGCTTCGAGGTTCAACGTACCGGATGTGACCGTCGAGCGGCGAGTTGCCTCCCTGGTCTCGCGGTCGCGTGGACCTGTTGCAGAAGTGTCGCGCTCAATGCAGGTCTGCGCAATCTGCGCCGCGCCAGTCTCGAGATGGTACGCGCGAAGCTCCCAACAGAACTCGCGGTCACCCTCGCGTGCGCCACGCAGGATCAACCAGCCCACAGACGGCGCACGGTAGGCAGCGAGCGGCAGCGCCGGAACGAAAGGGCGTTTCCACTCGAGGCATGAGCGCCATTCCACATAGCGCTCGTCTACGGACTTGTGTCGGGCCTGTTCCCAGCACGCGTCGGCCAGCTGCTGGCCACTCAGAGGCACGGGCCCCGGTATCCGGCCGGGGATGAGCGCCAACGCGCGGAAATGCCGGTCCGCCTCTTCTGCCCATCCGTGCGCGGTGTCACGGCATGCGGCATCCGTGACCGGGCAGAGCAGCTCGCTCGGCACTCCTTTCGACGCCTTCTTGGCGCTCAGCCATGGACGCACGTCCGGCGGCACGACGATCTCTCGTACGTGGTTCGGCGCCGCCTGTCGATCGAGACAAGACAGCGCCCAGTCGCGACCTCCGCTCTCCCAGAAGGCGCGAAGAGCCAGAGCACTGTCTGCCGGCAAATCCCGTGTGCTCTCCTCGCTGGGCGCAAAGCAGCGCGACGCCAGCAGTGCGAGCAACGCCTGGTTGGTGGGCGCCACGTCACTCTCGTCACGCAGGCCGCGGATCGCTGTGTCTACACGACGCCAGTCCCGGCGCGCTCTTGCCAGAGCCGGATCACCTGGCAGACAGGGCCTGGCCGGCTGCCACGCGGCAACATCGTCGGCCGAGCTGCCGTCTGTCGCGCCAGCGAGCAGAAAAGCGGCGATCAGCCAAAGAATGCGTCGCGTCATCGGGCGTCCGGCGTTCGCATCAGATCGAGCGCGCCATCACTCAGACCAAGTTTGCGACAAAGGGGACTGAGGCGTAGGCGGCCAGGAGCGCGTCGTCCGTGTCGTGGCGCGGGACGACCGCGATCGGGATGGCGGGCAGGATGCGCGCGAGGGCCGCGGGGTTCGTCTTCTCAGCCAGGGACGGCGCGGCACTCCGGCCGTTGAGCACCACCGCGCGCACAGGGATTCGCCGGCTGCGCAGCGCCTCGAACGTGAGGGCGACGTGGTTGAGCGTGCCCAGGCCAGTGTGTCCGACGATGATGGCTTCCAGGCCGTGGCGCATGGCCAGGTCGAGTACGGTGTAATCCCAGGCCAGAGGCACGAGCGCGCCGCCCGCGCCTTCCACGATCACCCTTCCCGCGAGAGTGCGCAAGGCGCGGATGCGATCGTCGACGGCTTGCGGCAGGAGCGCCTGGCCANNCGCGGTCACCTGCCACGGCCGGCGCCAGCGCCTCCTCGAAATGCACGAGCGGACGCGCCAGCGGCGTGTCGAAGCCGCTGGCCTTGGCCAGTATCGCCGAGTCGGTCGGCCCATCCGACGTGACGCCGCTCTCGGTTGGTTTGAAGCCCACCACGCGCTCCCCGCGCTCGCGCAGCGCAATGAGGATCGCAGCAGCAATCACGGTCTTGCCGACGCCCGTGTCCGTGCCGGTCACCAGTAGATCAGCCACCGAGGACCTCGTGGAGCGCCTTGGCGAGCGCATCGGCAACGCGGCGCATCTCGTCGTCGCCCACCGTGAGCGGCAGCACGATCACGATCACGTCTCCCAGCGGCCGGATGTAGATGCCGTGCCGTCGCATCGCCAGACAGACGCGATGGCCGACGCGCTCGGCTGGGGCGAAGCCGCTCTTGGTCCCGCGATCCGCGACCAGCTCGATCCCGCACATCAGGCCCGCCTGACGGATCTCTCCGACGCTAGGGTGGATGGCCAGAGGTAGGAGCGCATCGCCGAGAAGCGCCGCCTTGCGCGGAACATCCGCGATGACGCGGCCGTCAGCGAGCAGGCGCAGCGTGGCAAGCGCAGCGGCACAGCCGAGCGGATTGCCAGTATAGGTGTGGCCGTGGAAGAAGTGGCGGTACTCGNNTGAGTCCCTTGGCAATGCACATGAGATCAGGCACGACGCCTTCGGCCGTGCACGCAAAGAGCGAGCCTGTGCGGCCGAAACCTGTGGCTACCTCGTCGGCGACCAGGAGCGCGCCGTGTCGACGACAGGCAGCGGCCACGCGCGGCAGGAATCCCTCAGGCAGAACGAGCATGCCAGCCGCAGCCTGCACGCCTGGCTCGACAAGCACGGCGCACACTCGGCCGTTCTCGCGATCGAGAATCTCTTCCACTGTCCCGGCGCACGCCAGCGCGCAGGTCGGGCGTTTGAGCCCGAGCGGACAGCGGTAGCAGTAGGGCGATGCTGCCTTGAGCGTGGGCAACAGGATCGGCCGGAACGTCTCGTGGAAAAGCGCCACGCCGCCCACGGCCGCTGCTCCGAGCGTGTCGCCATGGTAGCCGTTCTCGAGGCTCAGATAGACGGCCTTCTCCGCCGCTGCCGCGCCCTTTGTCAGGAGGCGAAACTGAAAGGCGATCTTGAGCGCTGCCTCGATGGCTGTCGCGCCGTCATCGGAGAAGAAGACGTGCGACAGGCCCGCAGGCGCGATCTCGACCAGTCGGCGGGC
>PMCG01000221.1 GCA_003155335.1 Acidobacteriota bacterium | reverse complement strand
CCGGTGGGAGCTCCCCGGCCACCGGACGCCGATGTCCTTCGCCGTGCAACTGGCCGTGCAGTGGCGGTCCGCAGGGGACGAGAGCTCGCGCGCCGAGCAGATCGGCAACGTGGTGCTCCAATCGCAGAGCGCGGCCGTGAAGATCCAGGGGATGGCCGCACTCGCGGCCCTCAACACGCCCCCGGCCCTGGAGCAGCTCATGCGCGTGCTCAACGAAGATGCCGCGGCGCTCAAGGATGCGGCCCAGCGGCAGGCATTGTCCAAGGCGCTCGCCGCGTTTGGCGCCAAGGCCATCCCGCTGCTCGTGCGGCGTCTCAACGCCGTGCCCAAGGACCAGCGCCGGGCCACTGCCGTGCCCGAGGGTGACGACTTTGACCGCCACTTCTCNNCTGGCTCAGATCGAGACGGCGCAGCACGAGCTGGAGCACGAGTTGAACCGGATCGAGACCGATTCCCTGGCGACAGCGGCGGACGCCGGTCTGCCCGTCCTTGTGATGGCCACCTTCCTGCGCATGGACATCCGGCAAGACGCGGATCTGCTCGCGTTTGCCAGGCAGACCGCGGCCGACGCGGGGTGGTCGGACGTCATGCGCGGCCAGGCCTTCCTGCTCATCGCCAAGTTGGGCGACAAGGAAGACATCGACGGGTTATGTGCCCACCTCGACAGTGGGAGCGCCGAGCTCCAGACGCGCGCCCTCCAGTCCATTGTGGCGCTTCAGACCAAAGCCACTGCCGCCAGTGCTAAGCCGTAAGAGTGTGCGCCAGTCTGTGAGCCACACTGCGCTCCGGCGACCACACTGACCCGTCTGAGACCTCCCGCCGGCACTCAAGAAGAGATCACACCTTGCGTCATCTTCTGCTACTATGAATGTAGTTGCGATGGCTGTTCACGGGATCGCAGTAAGGGGTCTTGGTAGCACCGCAAGAGGCGTTACTTATTAGCGGGTGGCTTGTATGGATGATGTTTCGAAGGATGTCATTGAGCGCGCGCTGGCGCTGCTCATGTCGCTCACCGGCTCGCGCGTGGGTGCGGTCTTCGCCTGCGACGCTCGAGACGAACCGGAGCTCGTGCTCGGCGCACGCATTGACCAGCTTGGGCTCGACCGCGTCCGGACCGCGTGGCTCTACGCGCGCGACACGCTGCGGTGCGGCGCGAGCGTTGCGGGTCTGAGCGGCGGCATCGTCATCCCGATCCTGTCGGGACGAGATCTGCTGGCGCTCGTGTATCAGGACGAACGCGGGCGGTGCTCGGACGACGAGATCGCGACCGTGTGCGGCTTGGTCCGCAATCGGCTCGTGGAGGGCCCGGCGCCGGCGCTGCTGCCGGCGCGTGACGAGCGCGAGCACCTGCTGCTGCTGCTGGAGCGCAACGAGTGGAATATCGCGCGGGTGGCGCGACTGCTAAGTGTGAGCCGGCTGACGGTGTACCGCCGCCTCGGCCGCCTGGGGGTGAGCCGGCCCAACGGGCCCAAGCGCATCCCGGGCTTCGCGCACGCATCCCGCTGACGCTGCGCGGGCCAGCGTACCAGTAGACGATACGGCCTCGGCTGTGACGACACGGCCGGGGCCGTCGCATTGACCAAGCGACTCAGCGGTCGCTCTCTCTAGGCAGATTGGTCCGTCCGGCTTCGATCGCGATGCTGGCTGGCTGCTTGCGGACGGAACGCGTGCGCGGCCGCTCTACCAGCGACTGCGCGGGTTGCGGCGTCGGCTGCCCTTGCGCTTGGGAGGCCTGTCCGAGAAACCGCCGCCGGGCGTGTGCCCGAACCCGCCACCGAATCCGCCACCACCGCCGCCGCCGAAGCTGGGCCGAGGGCGGTCTTCCGCCTCGTTGACCCGCAGCGGTCGGCCATCTACGAGCGCGCCCTCCATACTACGGATGACGCTGGCGATGTCCTCGGGTGCGCTGATCGTCACAAAGGCGAAGCCCCGTGAACGACCTGTCGCGCGGTCCATGGCGACGTGCACTTCTGAAACGGTGGCTTTTCCCTCAAAGGCGTCACGAACACTCGCCTCTGTCGCCGTGAACGGCAGGTTCCCTACGAAAAGTCGATTACCCACTGAGTCTCCAGATCGGCTCCGCACCCTGGAAGTCCCGCAGCTTGCGGAACCGCAGCCCGGACCCCGACTGAGCCGTGCAGTCGAGCTATTGATCCGGCGGCCATTCTCGCCGCCACACCTGCGAATTTCGTGGCCTGAGTCTCGAAGTGGACTCG
Source organism: Acidobacteriota bacterium (assembly GCA_003155335.1). Taxonomy (GTDB): domain Bacteria; phylum Acidobacteriota; class Vicinamibacteria; order Fen-336; family Fen-336; genus FEN-336. The sequence continues at coordinate 3,640 of PMCG01000221.1, read as the reverse complement.
GTGGGAATCGGGCCGAAAGACGCGCGTGAACGGCTTCTCCATCTGTCAGCTTACCCTCTGCGCCGCGAAAAGGGAAATCGACTGGACCGATCGACTGCGACGCGGCCGGGGCAATCGCACGCGCGACGGTCAGCCGCGCGCGCCGCAGCTCGCCACGCGTCCCGCTTCCAGCACAAGCATGTGGCTGATGCAGTCGGGCAGCTCGTCCGGCTCGTGCGTCACGTAGATCACGCTGCCCACGCCCTGAGCGGCCGCTCGATCCACCGCGCGCCGGACCAGGCCCACATGCGCGGGGTCGAGACCTTGGCACGGCTCGTCGAGGATGAGCAACGACGGGCGGTGCACCAGCGCGCGCGCGATGAGGATCAGTCGGCGCTCGACGCTGCTCACGCCAGCCAGCGGCGCGTCCGCGACGGAATCGATCGAAAGCAGACGCAGCAGCGCGTGCGCTCGCTCGCGCTCGTCGCTGCCAGGGGCGTCCGCCAGGCCCAGCGTGCCGGCAAAGCCGGAGCAGACAGCGTCGAGACAACGCGTGCCTCTGGGGAAATGCGCATCGAGCTCCGGCCCCATCCAGCCGATCCGGCTGCGCAGATCCCAGATGCTCTCGCCGGATCCTCGAAGGCGGCCAAAGAGGGACACATCGTTCGCGTAGGCCAGCGGGTTGTCGCCGAGCACGAGGCTCAGCAGTGCGGACTTGCCCGCGCCATTGGGACCGACCAGCGCCCAATGTTCGCCGCTCCTCACTGCCCAGTCGACACCGTCCAGTATGACCTTGGCCCCGTACTGAACGCGCACGGCGCGCAACTCGANNCGAGCCAGGAGTCCGCGCGAGCACCTCCGCTCTCGGGCCGGCATCGACGACGCGTGCGGACTCAAGCCGGAGCAGGTGCGTCACCCAACCCGGGAGCTCCTCGGGATGACGAGTGGCCAGCAGCACCTGCGTGCCCTGGGCCATGAGCTCCGCGAGGACCTCGCCCAGATGCGCACGGAAGGCCGGGTCCAGACCTGTGAACGGGTCGTCGATCAGCAGCAGCTTGGGGTCCCGGCAAAGCGCGCGCCCGAGGATGAGCTTGCGCTGCTCGCCGCTCGAGAGCTCCAGCCAACGCCGATCCAGCAGTGGCGTGAGGCCCAATCGCGCGATGGCCGCAGCACGGCACGCCACATGCGCCGCGCGCTCGCTCGGGTCGTGATCCAGCCGGAAGGGGCTCAGATGCTCGACGTTGTCGTAGGCCAGAAGCTCTGAGACGCTGCTGCCGTGATCCGGCATGGCGTGCCAGCGCACCTGATGGTAGGGGCTTTCGCGGGCGGTCATGCGCCACGCGAGTTCGGGCGAGACGAGCTCAATGCTCCCGCGCCGATGCACGCCGTACACCGAATCGCGGCAGCGTGGGTCGCCTTCGAGAAGTTCGTGCCGCAGTCGCCCGGCGCTCACGACCAGACGCCCGGCCACCCCGCGCAGCAGCAGCGACTTGCCAGCGCCGTTCGGCCCGATGACGGCCCAGCGCTCGTCGGTCCCGACGCGCCAGCTCGTGCCGGAGAAGAGCGCGCGCCCGCCGTCGCGAAAAGTCACGTTGTCGAGAGAGAAGCAAGTCACGGCGCCCATCGTCCCACAGCCGCTGTGCCAAACGCCACACACGGCCGCGATCCAGCGCGCGATGGACGCTCGTCGCGAGAAGCCGCGCGTGTGCCGCTGGCCTCTCGTCGAAAACGGGCGAGAATAGATGACATGCGCCTGCGACCCGGGCGGCGAGCGTCAGCGCCCGCCGTGCCCAATGAGCCTGCCGACACCACCGACCTCGGGTTTGGCGCGCGAGTCAGCGAACAATCTCAGGCCCGTTTCCTTAACCGCGACGGCAGTTTCAGCGTGCGGCGCGGCGGACTCCCGCTGCTCCAATCGCTCAACCTCTACCATGCGCTGCTGACGATCTCCTGGCCGCGCTTCCACGCGCTGGTCGTGGTGGCGTACTTTGCGGTGAACGTCTTCTTTGCCTGCGGCTACCTGGCCTGCGGCCCTCAGGCGATCGCCGGTTCCACGGCGAGCNNGTGACGGCCGAGTCACTGGCCGGCCTGCTGGGATTCGCGCTGGCGACCGGCCTGCTCTTCGCCCGCTTCTCGCGGCCGTACGCCAAGATCCTCTTCAGCGAGCGCGCCGTGATCGCGCCCTATCACGGCATCACGGCCTTCGAGTTCCGCATCGCCAATCAGCGCAGCAGTGAGCTGATCGACGTGCACGCCACGGTGGTCCTCACGCGCATGGAGACCATCCACGGCCGCCGCGTACGCCGCTACCACAATCTCAAGCTTGAGCGCGATCAGGTGATGTTCTTTCCGCTGCACTGGGTTGTCGTGCACCCCATCACAGAGGACAGCCCGCTCGCCGAGGTGTCAGCGGAGTCGCTGGCCGCGTCCGATGCCGAGTTCCTGGTCTTGCTGTCGGCCACCGACGAGACCTTCTCGCAGGTGGTCCACGCGCGTTCGTCGTACAAGCCGCACGAGATCGTCTGGGGCGCGCGATTCGCCGACATGTTCCAGCGGCCGAGCAACGGCACACTGAGCGCGGATCTGATGCGTCTACACGACATCGAGCGCACAAACCTGCCATAGGGCCGCGTGCCGGGTTAGACTAACTCCCCATGGAAACCCCAGGCGTTGACGCTGCCCTGGCCGCGCCGGCTGACAGCCTTGCCGCGTCGCTGCCGCCGACGTTCACTCGACCCCGGACAGCTGTGCGCATCTTCCGCGGCACACTCGTCTACACCTGCATCCTGACCGGCATCTGGCTGTACTTCCTGATCACGCGACGCGACGGCGGCCTCTTGTTCGGCGACTACAAGCTCGACGGCCCGGCCATTGGCAGGATCGCTGGCGGCTTCATCGTCGGCACGTTGATTTGGGGATTCATCTGGTTCGGCATCCGCTGGCTCCTCTTGCGCCATGCCGCAGGCTTCTCGCGGCAAGAGCTCGCGGCCGTGTTCCGCTCGCGCATGAACGAGCCCTTCGATCTCGCCCCGTTTCTCGCCAGTCACTCCGAGCGGCTCATCCGTGTCATCGACATGGCTGGCCGGCGCGGCCGGTTCATCACTCTCGGATTTGTCTACTTCCTGTTCGTCCACAACAACATCACGGCCAACCCCGACTCACAACACTTCATCACAGGGCTGCAGCAGGGGCTCGTGGACGCCGTTGCTTTCTGCTGGATCACCCTGGCTGCCTACTACTCGGATGGGTTCTTCGGCCGAGTCGTCCTGGGGGCACAGGCGCGTCTGATGGACGGGTCCCTGGCGCGCGCCAACTGCTTGCTGATCGGGACGCTCTGGAGCGCTTTCAAGTTCGTCATGGTACCGATCGGGATCCAGTTGACCGCCCGTTTCCCGCCGCAGACCTACGCAGCGCTCTTCGCCTTCATCTGGATCACCTATCAAGCCTCCGATGCGCTTTCGGAGATCGTCGGCTCACTGCTCGGCAAGCAGAAGCTGCGCGTCTGGGGCATCGGCGACGTCAACCGCAAGTCAGTGGCCGGGACCTGGGCCTGTTTTCTCGGCTCGCTGGCCGTGTGTCTCTGGATCATCTCGATCCACCACTTGCCGCTGCCCTGGTATGGACTGGCATTGGTTGTGTCTGTCTCCAACACGGCCTTTGA
>PMCG01000012.1 GCA_003155335.1 Acidobacteriota bacterium | reverse complement strand
CCGTGCGCGACGACATCCCGATCATGCTTCCTGAAGAAGCCACGATCGAGGGCTAGCCACGGCCTCGCAGGACGTTGCCGCCAGTCCGCTGACCTTGGGCGCGGTCCCGGTCGAGCCGCTCACCGGCCAGCGCGCCGGCGAGGTGCTGGACCAGGCGCAGTCGGCCCTGGTGGCGGCGCTTGCTGCAACCGCCATGCTCAGCGTGTTTGCGGCGCAGGTCTGCCTCGGTCTGGCAACGCTCGTCTGGGTGCTGCGCCTCCTGCTGCGCCGCACTCGCCTGACGCGCATGCCGCTGGACGGCCCGATCCTGGCCTTCATCGTCTGGACATTGCTCTCAGCGTCCTTCTCGCCCGATCCCGGGGAGTCGTTCCGCACAGGCGGCAAGAAGCTGGTGCTGTTCGCCGTCGCGTTCGTCGCGCTCGACTCGCTCAGGCGCGAGCGGGAGCGCGAGCGGCTCCTCGACGGACTTGCGCTCGGAGCGATCGTCCTCGGCGTGGGCTCGATCACGCAGTACTACTTCCTCGGATACGACACCCTCGACCATCGTCCGACGAGCTTCCTCGGGCACTGGATGACAGCCTCCGGTCTCTCGATGGGTGCGCTCGTGCTGTGTGCGGCGCGGCTGGCGTTTCGTCGCGCGCGGCTCCCGTGGCCCACGCGGGAAGACCTGGTACGACTGGGCGTGCTTGGCGGCGTGCTGGGAGGCTTCGTCGTCTTGCAGCGGCTGGACGCCTTTGCCGTCGAGGGCGAGCGCCTGATCGTGGCCGGCGTCGCTGCGGTGGCGATGAGCATGATGCTCTCGCGCGGGACGTGGCCAGGTCCGGCGACCAGCTCGACCTTGACGCTGCTGGCGATTCCGATCTCGGCTTGGGCCGTGATGGTCGACCAGACGCGCAGTGCGTGGCTCGGCGCACTGGTCGGGTTGGCCGTGGTCGCCATCGCCCGCGCGCCGCGCTTGCTCTGGGTGCTGGCCGGGTGTGTGGCGCTGGTGCTCGTCGCGCGTCCGGCGCCGGTGATGAAACGCCTGACCATCAGCGACGCGAGCAGCGTGGACCGCTACTACATGTGGCAAGCCGGGATCGACATGGTGCGCGACAAGCCTGTGTTCGGCCAGGGCCCGGGCATGATCCCCTTGGCCTACCAGCGCTTCCGCTGGCCGGAGGCGCCCAGTGCGGTGGTCTCGCACCTGCACAACAACGGCCTGCAATTCGCTGCTGAGCGCGGCTTGCCGTGCGCCATACTCTGGCTGTGGTGGATCGCGCTTCCACTGGGCCGCGCCTATCGCGAGTGGCGCCACGGCGCCTGGGACGCGCGCTGGATCGCGGTGGGCGCGCTGGGGTTTCTCGTGGCCATCCTCGCCGCGGGTATGTTCGAGTACAACTTCGGCGACTCGGAGGTGCTCTACGTGATCCTGCTGATGTGTGTCGCCCCATTCGCGCTCGTGCCTCAGACGGCGGTCGTGCGCTCATGAGACCTCTGGCCCCGACCCGCGCGCGCAAGCTGCTCGCTGCCATGCGCGGACGTCCCTTGATCGTGGTGGGCGACGTGATGCTCGACGAGTTTGTCTGGGGCAAGGTGGCGCGCATCTCACCCGAAGCGCCGGTCCCGGTCGTGGAGGTGAGCCGCGAGAGCCGGCATGTCGGCGGCGCGGGAAACGTGGCGCGCAACGTGCGTGCGCTCCGCGGCGACGCCCTGCTGCTGGGTGTGGTCGGGCGCGACGCTGCGGCGCAGAGGATCCGCGAGGAGCTCGAGATCTCGGGCGTGCGCTCCGCCCTGGTGAACGCCGATGACGGGCGGCCGACCACGGTCAAGACGCGCATCATCGCGCACCAGCAGCAGATCGTGCGCACCGATCGCGAACGGGCAGAGCCGGTCTCACGGGCGATCGAGGACGAGCTGCTTGCGTGCGTCGTCGAGGCCCTGCCGCGCGCCGGCGGNNGCGCGTCGTCGCCACGTCCCGCTGCTAGTCGATCCCAAGGTCCGCCACTTCGCTCTGTACCGGCACGCCACCGTGGTCACGCCCAACCAGGCCGAGGCAGAGCAGGCCGCGGGGATGCGCATCCGCGATGAGGACGACCTGGTCGCGGCGGGCCAGAAGCTCCTGAAGCTACTCGCGTGTGAAGCTCTGCTCGTCACGCGCGGCGAGCACGGCATGAGCTTGTTCTGCCGCGGGCAGCGGCCGGCACACGTCGCCGCCTTCGCGCGCGAGGTCTACGACGTCACCGGCGCTGGCGACACGGTCATCGCCACGCTGGCGCTGGCGCTGGCCGCCGGTGCGCGCATTCCGGATGCCGCGGTGCTCGCCAACTGCGCCGCAGGCGTCGTGGTCGGCAAGCTCGGCACAGCGACTGCCTCGCAGGACGAGGTATTGGCAGCCGTCGAAGAGGTCGCCGCGCGGTAGCCGGGTTCCGCGAGCTCACGCCATGATGGCGTCGGAGACGCGGGCAGCGGCCTCGGCGCCGCACAGACGCCGCACCAACGCCAAGCCAAAGTCCAGGGCGGTGCCGGCGCCGCGCGAGGTCACGATCGGACCATCCTCTACGACACGCTCGGCACCAAGCGCCTGCGGCAGCTCCGTGGTCACGGAGGAATGGGCGGTGAAGCGCCGCCCCTTGAGCAGGTTGGCGTCCGCGAGGATGGTGGGCGCCGCGCAGATCGCGGCCACGGCCTTGCCAGCGTCGGCGTAGGCCCGTGCCAGGCGCGCAGCCCGGCCGTCGGCGCGCAGGGTCTTCACGCCTGGTCCGCCTGGCAGGAACAGCAGATCGAAATCGCCGGTGGCCACCTCGTCGAGGGTCGCATCAGCGCGCAACGTCAGGCCGCAGCGGCCGGTGACGAGCACCTCGCGCGTGATCGAAGCCACCACGACCTCCACCTCGGCCCGGCGCAGGAGATCGATCGGCGTCACGGCCTCGATCTCCTCAAAGCCCGGCGCGAGCAGACAGAGAACTCGCTTGGACATGGCACCTCCAAACTAGCGCAGGTCGTCGCGCAATGCGCGCGAGCGTCGAATCACGCTAGCACCTTCGCCCAGTGTCGCCATTGGCAGCGTTCGCTGGTTGCGCCGTCTCTGCCAATCGTCCCAACTGCGCCTCGGCCGCCTTGCGCACCTCGAGATGACGGCTGGTGCGCACCAGTTGCTCTAGGTACGCGGCGTCCTCTGTTCGTGAGAGCCGGCGTGCGAGGATCTGGCCGACGTGACGGTCGTCGAAATGCTCCTTGAGCTGGTCGGCATTCTCGAGCCGTTTGGCAGCCTCTTGGCGCACGAAGAAGTGACGCGCGCTGCGGACGATCTCGAGCAACTCGGCATCATGGCTGTGGCGCAGCGGCAGGCGCTCGATCCAATCCAGCAGGTCGTCATCGTCCAGCGCGCGCCAGCCGACTGCCGCGTCATCCGGCTCGGGGCCGCTCCTCCAGGACTCACGCGTTGGGGAGCTCGGCTCGGGGGATTCGGGGCGTTGCTTCGACACGATTGTCTTTGATTGTACGCGAGCCAGGTGGGGCAACGCACGTCCAGCGGGACGCGCCCCGCGCAACACCCATGACTTCAGCGTCTCTGGCTGTAGGCGCCCACGGCAGCGACCATCGGCGCGAG
>PMCG01000160.1 GCA_003155335.1 Acidobacteriota bacterium | reverse complement strand
GTGACGCTGCACGTCGTCGCCGGCGGCGATCATGACCATCTCGGCCGACGGCCCGACTTCTGGCCGACGATCAACGCGTTTCTTGCGAGGCGACGCACCGCCTGCGGCAGCGGCATGATGGGACTCGGGTTTGCGGGAGTAGAAGAATGCGCCAGGTGGTTCTGTATCCGGGAGAGGATGGCTAGTGGGTAGCCGAGTGCCCAAGCTTGCCGGGTTGCGTGACCCAGGGGCGGACCAGAGAGGATGCCTTGGCGGACGCCAAAGAGGCCGTTCAGGGCTATGTGGCCGCGCTGGTCGAGGACCATCTGCCAGTGCCCGAGGATCGTCTGCGCGTGCGTCCGGACCTCTTCTACCCTACGGCCGCGTCCCGCATCAGAACCGCACGCCGCCGAGGATGGCGAGCACCCGGGTCTTGAAGTCGTAACCGCCGTCGTTCGTGAACCGGGTCGTGTCTGCCAGGCCAAGATGGTAGCGGCCTTCGATCTCGAGCGCCGCGCGCCCGAGCTTGATTTCGACGCCGCCGCCCAAGACAAGCCCGTAGTCCCATGTGGCGGTGGGCGCGCCGTTCATCGGGACGCCAGAGACATCCGCGGTGCGCTGCGACAGGATCAACGCGATCTCGCCTCCGCCGGTCACGTACGGCCGCAACCGGGAGCCGAGCCGGACCTTGAGGAGCACCGGCAGGCTCAGCTCGCCCAGCGTGAAGTCCCAAGCGCGCGACAGATAGCGGTTGCGCTTCTCGATGTACTGCAGATCGGTCTCGCACAGCAGGGAGCCGCGGCCCCATTCCACGCCGATGCCGACGATGGGGCCGGGAAGGCGCTGATGGGTCATCCCCCAGTCGGTGCCGTACCAGCCGAAGCCGACGCCACCGGCGAGCTTCGGCGACTGCGCCCACGCTGCCGACGCAGCGCAGAGCGACAGCGCGGCGAGCACCGGCGCCGCCCTTCTGCTCCATCCCGCGGTCTGCCCATGGCCGAGTCGCGCGTTCATGTTCCTCACCTTACCCTGTCCTGCGCGTCCACGCGCGCGTCTTCGGCGTGCTCGCGCTTGCGAGCGAGCCCATCGACCCGCGGCTGTAGTCGGCCGCCTGCCTACTTCTTCGGCGCGTAGGTTCCCATCGTGGCGCCGATGCGGCGCAGTCGTCCACTGCCAGTGGTCTCGGCCCATGTCTTGCCGTCCCAGTAGACAAGTGCGCTCTCGGGCTTTCTGGACAGAGCCTTGACGCGTTCGTATTGGTGAAGGCTATGCACTCGATAGCCGTCGAGTGCGCCGATGATGACGCCTTTGGCGATGCCGATCCTTCTGGATCGCTCCGAGTCACTCTGGACCTCGACACCATCCGAAGGCGGGCCCGAGAAGTCAGAGAGCTTGACCCGCTCCGGTCCGTCCGGGAATAGCTTCTTCAAGCCCGCTGCCGCCAGCGCCTTGAAGCGCCCGCCGCCTTGCTTCTCGTGGCGCACGTAGAAGGCGGACAACTCCGTCTCCTCCGAGTACCGTTCGACCATCTTCTTGTAGAAGCGCTCTGCGTCGTCGTACTGCTTCTGGCTCTCGTAGAATCGCGCCATGGTCTCAAGTCCGGCGGAGCAGTAGACCTCGGCCGCCATCGTGGCCACCTTGCGAGCCTCTTCGACATTGTTCTTGTCCACGTAGTAGTCGACCAGCCATTTGGCGTCGTTGCACGCGTGCACCCTGTTGTAGGCCTCGTCCATCTCTCGCTGATAGGCGACAGCCGCTTCGTCGTCGTGCCCCTTCTCCACGAGTCGCGCGGCGACCGAGGACCATTCGTCTGGGTCGAGTGCTGCGATCTTCTCGTATTCGTGCAACGACTCCGTGTCGTCTCCGAGCAGCGCTGCCCGCCTCTTCATGACGTCCTCGTCGGTCTCGACCAGGCTGGAATAGAGCTGGTCGAATTGCGCGACAGTCGCCGGCGTGCGGTGCGTGCGCCTGGCGCACATCTCGAGCACGCCAAACGAGTAGGGCATGCGCCTGGCCAGCAGCTCGAGCCGCGCGTCAGGCACGGCCGCCACGTTGTAGCCAGCGAACGGCGAGTGCGTCACGTCAAGAGGTCCGGCTGGACCGACAGCGAACCAGGCATGGTAGCCGGGCGCGCCCGGCGGGTGGATGGCTCCAGCGGGCCCTGTGATGTGGAACCACATAGCTGCCGTCACGCGTTGCGGGTTCGATTCCAGGAATGCGTAGGCCGCACGCATGGTCTCGGGGTCTGCTGTCCAGATCGGCGTGTCCTTGGCATCCTTCTCCTCGTGCGGCTTGTTGTTCAGCAACAGAGAGCGCAGCAGCGGGAACAGCTCCACACCCTCGAGTAGTTTCTCCGCCTGAACTCGCAACGTCTTGCCCTCCTCACGCAAGCCAAGTTGCGTTACCAAGTGCGAGTGGGCGTCGAGCACGGCGTGGATCAGATGCCGCTCGAAGAATCGACTCCAGGTCGACCACGGGATCACGACCAAGTGCTGGCCCTCGGGATCGGCCTCGACGCCGCGGGTCACCTTCGCGCTCAGGATGTCCGCGAGGCGGTCGCTCAGCGCCGGTGAGCGCCCTGTTGTCGACTTGTAGATGTCCCCCACGTCTTTGAGCGCGAGGAAGAAGGTGGCCTTTGCGAAGATGTTGCCGGACTCGACGTTGTAGGGCGCGAAGATCTGGCCCCAGTCGGAAATGACCTCGGCGTTCCTTTTCCGAAAGAAGCCCAGCGCGCTGGAGGTGCCGCGGTGGACGCGCAGCGCCTGGACGTACATCATGCGTTCCAGCAGGGACGCTGTGAGCGGCTGGTTCAGCACGCGCCAGTCACCGGTGCAGTAGAGCGTCAGCGCGTTGAGCCAGGCCTCTTCGCCCCGCGACGGCTTGCCCAGGGCGCGCCACATTTTCAGCCGATCCGCGACGCCCGCGTCGTCTCCATAGGAGGCCAGGATGCTTTCTCTGGCCAGCCGGCCCACCATGCCAAGCTCGCCTTTCTCGCCGCGCAAAGAAGTGGCCAAGGCGAGATGCGCAGTCGCCTTGAGACAGGCCTCTCGCTGGTCGGCGAGGTGGTAACCCGCACGCTCCTTGAGCCCGAGCGCTGCCAGGATCAGGGCGGCCTCTTCGTGCGCGGCAGGGTTCAGCGGCTCGCGCGTGAGCCAGGCCGAGACGCGCTGGTTCTCGGTTTGGAGTTGTGTGAGTGTGAAATCCGTCAGTCGCTGGAGCAACGCGGCGCCGTCGGAGATCGTGGCGCTTTCGGCGCGGAGCCCGAATCGCGCGAGCAGTTCCGTCGTGAGTCCCACGTACGACTCGAAGCTGACCGTGAAGTCGCCGGTCGCTATCTCGCTAATGAGCACTGGTTCGCTTCCGCTGGTTTGGACCGCCACCCACAGCCCCTTCGCCGATGGCCGATCGACGACGTCGACCTGAAAGTGCGGGTCGAGCGTCTTTGTCTTGGCATAGGCCGCCGTCTCCGCGATGTGGGCAACGATCTCCGCGATCTCCCACTCGACCTCTGTGCGCGGTTTGCGCCGATTCTCAGCGTTCGCGGCCGCGGGCTCCGTAGCCCCGGCCGTCACAGCAAACAGGATCGCAAGCAGGCCGGCGGCGAGCTGCACTCTCATGGTCTTCATGGCGCGACGCTCCTTGTCCCATCCGTTGGCGCGGGCACGAACGACAACCTCTGTCGAATACCTACCCGGCATTGTACGCGGCTGCACACCGCCACGCATGGGCCGCGCGGCGCATGATCGAGGGCGTCTTCGGCGTGCTGGCGACGTTCTTCGTGACGGGCGCGGACATGGTCGAGGCTCCGGGCGCCGCGCTTCGCCTTGTGGCAGCCGGCCACGATCTAGGGAGCCACACGTACTCTCATAGGCAGATGATCCTGCGATCTCAGGCCTTCTGTCGGAGCGAGGTGGAGCGCACGGATGAGTGTGGTATCAAAGCGGACCCGCGGTCCGCGCCGCTCTCCCGTTGATCATCGACAAGCTACAGGGCCAGGGCTACCAGTTCCTGACGGTGGACGAGCTGCTGCGCATCAACACCGCGGCCGCGCCTGTCGTGCACCAGCCGTCGGATCGCGCTGCACGAGCCGGCGACTGACCTCGGGCACGAGATGCGGGGCCACGATCCCGAATTCGCAGGCGCCATTCTCAGGGGGCACGGCGGCGCCGCGCCTCTACAGTTGCCTGGGGCGTACGAAATGGACCCGATACGGCGGTCGCTGCGGTAGGATAGTGTCCATGCGCAGCGAGCTGCTGTCGATCCTGACGCGGTTTCACCAGGAAGTCCTGCTTCCGGACATGAAGCGCGTAGTGGCGGAGACGACGAATCCTCGATTCGACGACATCAACCGTCACTTCGACGAGATCTACAGGCGCTTCGACCGGCTGGAGACCGAGTACCACATGCTGGTCGTTGGCCTGAAGCGAGTCGAGGAGCGACTCGATGCCGTGGAGGGGCGGCTCGACAAGCTGGCGCTCAAGTCCGACCTGCAGGAGCTGAAGGGCCGCGTCGACGCTCTTCAGGCGCAGGTACTCGTCCTCGAGGAGCGCCTCAGCGCCTAGGCCGTCGACCGGCTGTCACGGCGGATCATCGCCACGCGATCGTTGTGTTGAAGAAGCGGGGACACGATCCCGAATTCGCAGGCATCCAACAGAACTCGGGTCATGTCCCCGCATTTCCCGGGCCGTCGACCCGCGGCTTCAGGGTACCCAGGGACGGACCGCGCGATCGGGAACAAGCCTAGAATAGGCGTGTGAAGGCGGAACAAGCACAGACAGAGCGGGCGAGGGCTTGGGCAAAGCAGTGGGCTGGTGCGGCGAAGGCGCTGGCCGACGAGCGGCGCGCGTCTCTCGCCGCGCTCACGGAGAGTGAGGCAGCCGCTGCTTCCGTTGCGCTGCTCGACCTCGGCGCGAGCCTTCCGCCCGATCCGGCACGCCGCGCGACCTCCGGTTTCGTGGAGCAGCAGGCGCTGTTCCACCGCCGGGACGAACGGTGAACTCCCTCGTCGCAGCCGCACTCGAGATCCAGGACCACTGCCGACGGAACGATTGGCGTTTCTGCGTGGTTGGAGGCTTCGCAGTGCTGCGCTGGGGCGCGCCGCGGGTGACGCGCGGCATCGACCTGACATGATTCTGACCTGCGGTGCAGAGGATCTGATCGACTTCAAGGCCTTCGCTGGCCGCGAGAGGGATTGGCTCGACATCGCGGGTGTGGTGGCGAGGCAGGGGCCGAAGCTCGACCGCCGCCTCATCTGGGACGAGTTGACTCCGTTGCTGGAGCTGAAGGCCGCGTCCGAGCACGCTGACCGTCTTCGCGCGCTACTCCAGGAGACGTAACGCACTCAGTCCGCCCGCGAGGTGACGATGATCCGGAAGAAGTCGAGTAGACGAGGGTCGAAAGGCGTTTTGTGCGATCTCCAGCCTATCGAGCTGCCGAGACCCGCGCCTAAGTCCAAGCGGTCACTCGCGAGGGCACTCCAGCTCAGGCGGACCATTCGCGAGATCAGCGCCCAGAAGCTTTCTCTGCGGACTCTCTCGGACCTTCTCTGGGCAGCCTGCGGAGTGAACCGGAAGAAGGGACCGTTCGGGATCCCGGGAAGGACTGCGGCATCGGCGAGCAACTCCCAGGAGATCGACGTCTACGTCGCCCTCAAGGAGGGGACGTACTTGTACGAGCCGCTCCGTCACAGACTGTTGCCAGCCGCTGCCGGTGACCTGCGGCGTCTCGCGATTGGCCGAGGCCAGGCCAATGCTGGCGCCAAGGCTCCTGTGCGCCTGATCTACGTCGTGGATATCGACAA
>PMCG01000260.1:2593-3771 GCA_003155335.1 Acidobacteriota bacterium | reverse complement strand
CGCGGCCGGGCCAATGACGACCCGGGTCGTTCCATGCTGTCGACGTTGGCCTTTCGGCTGCGGGGCGGCGTCGCGCCCTTGCTCCCACTGTGGCTGGGTGTGCTTTTCGCGCTGCTTGTGTTCGCCTGGACGCTCTGGGAGTACCTACGCGTCGGCCGAGGGGTCATAGCTGTCGCGTTTCTGCTGTGCTGCTGCTGCTCGCCGTGCGTCGTCGATGCCCTCGTGCTGCCATACGGCGCGCAGGGTTTCTACTACCTGGCACTGGTGGTGCTCGTGGCGCTTGGGGCGCCGGCGTTCTTCGGCGTACCGCCACCCCTGCGTGGTCATGCCGTGCGCCTGCTGTGGGGCGGTGCGCTATTCGCGATCTGCGTGCTCTGTCGCAGCGGCGCGATCCTGATGCTGCCAGGCTTCGCGCTGGTCCTGGCAGCGGACGCTTGGCGTCTCCGGCGACGGGGCGGCGCGATCCGCGCCGTGCTGTTGCGTGTGGCTGTGGGCCTGGCGCTCTTTCTGACGCCGCTCGTGCTTCTCAAGCCGGCTCGGCAGCACGACGTGTGGCTGTCGATGTGGCTGGGTCTCGGCGATTTCGATCGCACCAAGGGGCACGTCTGGGCAGACGCCGCCGCCAAGCAGTTCCTCGCTGAGCGCGGCGTTGAAGTGCCTTCCAGGCAACCGGTGTGGTTCCGAGCAGCGGAAACCGATCCGTTGTTTCGGCAGGGCTTTCTGGAGAGCGTCGCGAGCGACCCATGGTGGTACGCGCGCATTCTCGCCCGGCGCGTGTACGCAACGACGACGCAGATGAAGCTCTGGCCGTACGGAGGGAACGGCGGGCGTAGCTACTCTCCGGCTGCGTATGTCAACGAGGGAATCATCGACGTGTATTACAACTTCACGACAACGGCCGACTGGTTGGGCCTCGGGCCATGGCGCGCCGAGCTGCCGCTGCCGCTGCTCTGGGCGCCCGCGCTAGTGGCGCTGGCCGCTGTTCGACGGACGGGATGGGCTTGTCCGGTCCTCATGGGTTCGCTGGCGGTCGCAGCCCTCGGTCTGCCGGTGATCGTCACCACAGCCGGCGGCATTGAGACGCAGGCCTTTGTCCTCGTCTACTACCTGGGCCTTGGCTTCGCCGTCGACGCGTTTGTCCGCGGGCTGGGTTCGTGGCCGCGTATTCGCACGTTGTT
>PMCG01000260.1:846-2556 GCA_003155335.1 Acidobacteriota bacterium | reverse complement strand
CTGCCACTGGCGCTCGCAGTGGTGCTGCGGCTTCTGAACCTACCCGAGCAAGTGCTCATCGACGACGAGACTCATGCCTTGCGCTACGCTCACGCGCGGGACGCGGGGTGGATCCTCACCAACTACAGCGGTACAGACTACGGAAGGCCGCTCGCGCTCCTGTGCCGCGCCTACTGGGGCATCGGTCTGCGGATCGGGGAGATGGATCTGCGTGTGCCGGGCCTGCTCGCCGGCTTCCTCCTGGTTGTGGGCCTGCCACTGGCCGTGCGGCGCGCCGGCCTGGCCGAGGTCAGCGCCTGGCTGTGTTGGCTGCTAGCGACNNGCTCTGGCTGCCGTGTGCTGCGCCCTGACCTGGATGGAGCGGGGAGGACGCCGCTGGGCCGGCGCGTACGCCGCCTGCGCGGCCTTGGCACCCCTGTGGCACGTGGTGTGCGTGCCACTCGTCCTCCTTCCACTGCCATTCGCGGCTGTGCGCGAAATGTTGGTTCCCGTGGAGAGGAGGCGGGGCTGGCTCGCCTTATTCGGGGTCAGCATCGCCACCGTCGGTGGGTTGGTGGCGCTTCAGTTGCCAGCGCTCGAAAGCCTCCTGATGGTGGCCAGGCGCAAGGCCGGTGCGGGGAGCTTGAGCTGGAATACGCTCTCCGCGAACGCCTGGTTGCAGGCTGGCTCGACGTATGTCCTGGTTGTGTGCCTGTTCTTCGGGCTCGTGTTGCTCGGCGCCTGGCATCTCCGCCAGCGAGCGACCATCCTGTGGTTCACGATCACGCTGGTGGTGGGGCACCTCGTGGCGCTCTGGGCGCTTCATCCCACCGGAGTCGACGACCCGCATGTGTTCGCCCGCTACTTCATCATTGCGCTGCCTCTCGTGCTGTTCTGGGCGGCCTGTGGCCTAGTCGAGCTCGCCCGAATGGCCCACACGCGTTTGGCAGGAGTGACGTTCCTCCTGCTGCTCGTGGGTACCGGACCTCTCGCTCGGCCCGTCTACTGGCGTAGCACGCTCTCACACCACGTCGCGCTTCTGCGGTTCGACTGTCCTCCGCCGGAGTTCCCCTTGCACGCGCTCTCGCCTTTCTACGCCGAGCTCGGGCGCCGTCCGGGCAGCGCGCCCTTGATCGAGTTCCCCTGGGACGTGACCTCGGCCAGCGGCGCCACGTTTGCCCTCCAGCAGCGCCATCGCCAGACGGTGATCGCTGCGCCCGGCTTGGGCAACGTCCTGAGCGGTCCGGAGTTCAGACTGCGTTGGATCATCGCTCCGACTCCGGCGAGTTTCCTCGCCTCGCCGGCCCGCTATCTGGTGGTGCACCGCGATCTACCCGCGGAGGAGAGGCTGCTCACCTTCGGCAAGTGCCCGGCTCTGCCGAGCTCGCCGCTGCCGCTGGAGCGCATGGCCCGGGCAATGGAGCGGAACCTGCGCGCGGGCTGGGGCGCGCCTGTCTTCGAGGACGCGCTCATCGTCGTCTGGGATCTCGACCGGCTGCGCCTAGCAGGCGGGCAGCTCGCGCCGCCCCATGCCGCAGAGCCGATGGGGAGCTGATCAAGCCCGCCCTTGTCGCCCGGGGCTCGGTGGCACCAAGCGGGTCACGCGCGTGCCATCGCTGCCAAGCGGTCGAGGCTCTTCCTGTCGCCGAGGGTGATCAGCACGTCGCGCGCTTCGATGGCCACCTGCGATGCAGGGTTGAAGACCATGGTCCCGTTGGGCTTCTTGATGGC
>PMCG01000260.1:0-774 GCA_003155335.1 Acidobacteriota bacterium | reverse complement strand
TAGGGCGAGACGACGCGATTCGCCCCGGCGCGTTGCAGCTTGGTCTCCGCGCCCTCGTCTTCGGCGCGCGCGACGATGTAGAGCCGCTCGTTCAGCAGACGGGCGCTCATGGTGATGAAGAGATTGTCGGCGTCCGAGGCGGCCACGGTCACGAGCGCACGCGCGCGCTCCACGCCAGCCCGGCGCAGGACCTCGTCGGAGGTCGCGTCGCCCTGAATGGCAATGCCGTGAGGCATGCGGAAGCTGTCGGCCAGCTCTGCCTGCCGGTCGATCACGACAAAGGGCAGGGCCTGCGCCGAGAACTCCTGACAGACGAGCCTTCCCAGCCGTCCCAGGCCGCAGACGATGCGGTGGTCCTTGAACTCCGCCAGGCTCCGTTCCATACGCTGCCTCCCGAAGGTGTCGCGCACCTCGCCGCTGACGACGGCCCGAATGATCTCCATGGCCGCATACAGCAGCGTGAAGACGCCCCCCAACGCCAGCGCCATCGTGAAAAAGCGCCCAGACGCGCTCAGATCGTGGACCTCACGGTATCCGACGGTGGTGACCGTGATGACGGTCATGTAGAGGGCGTCGGCCAGGGGCCAGCCCTCGATCAGCCGGTAGCCGAGCGTTCCGCAGGCGAGGAGCAGGAACGGCACTGCGAGCGCGAGGACAAAGCGACGCAGGCGGAGCTTGGGGACGCGTCTCATGCGCGGGGGCGAAGTGCGACTGAGCATAGCACGCCGCGACTCAGTCGCGCGTTGCCGCCAGGGCCCACTCGGCGAGAGTGCC
>PMCG01000166.1 GCA_003155335.1 Acidobacteriota bacterium | reverse complement strand
GAAGCAGGCGATCGAAGAGAAGCGCATGGCAGTCACGCAGGCCGAGATCGCACTGGACAGCCGTCAGCGCACGCGTGTGGCCGAGCGTGCCAAGAAACAGGCGGCGCTCGAGTTGGCGGAAGTGGAAGAGCAGAAAGCGCGCATCGAAGCCGAGGTGCCTGACTCGCTGCGCCCACGGCGCGAGTGGCATCAGAAACAGTCGGAGCTGCATGACCGGCAGGCCGCGCTCGACAAGGCGCGCCGCGACCTCAAGACGTTCGAGATGACGTCCAAGGCCGAAGTGGAGAACCTGCGCATTGCGCTCGACAAGGCGCGCCGCGATCTGGCCACCTCGCAGGAGACGAGCCAGGCGCTCGCCGTGCGCGCGCCGCGACCGGGCATCCTGGTCGTGGCCCAGTACCCGCAGTTCTGGGCCGAAGACCGCAAACTTCAGGCTGGGGACACCCTCTACCCAAACACGCTGGTGGCCTCGATCCCGGATCTCAGCGAGA
The DNA here is from genome assembly GCA_003155335.1 of Acidobacteriota bacterium. Lineage (GTDB taxonomy): Bacteria > Acidobacteriota > Vicinamibacteria > Fen-336 > Fen-336 > FEN-336. The sequence continues at coordinate 4,460 of PMCG01000166.1, read as the reverse complement.
TGGTCGTCGAGGCGCTCTTGCCCGAGGTCGACGAAGGCCGCATCGCCCCTGGCCAGCCGACGCGCTGCATACTGGACACCTATCCTGATCGCGTCTTCCACGGCCGCGTCACGATCATCACGCCCGTCGCGGAGCAGGGCCGTGAGCGCAGCGGCTTCCGCGTACGGGTGGCACTGACGTCGACCGATGCCGAACTCATGCGGCCAGGCATGTCCGTACGGATCGAGGTCGTGCGGACGAGCTGGAAGGACGCGCTCGTCGTGCCGCGCGCCGCAATCGAGTGGCGCCAGGGCCATGCCTTTGTCGCCCACGCGCGAGACGACGCCAAGCACGAGGTGCGGCTCCGGGGCTGCACGCCGAGCGAGTGCGTCGTGGAATCGGGCATCACCGAGGGAGAGCATGTCGTCCTTTAGCACGCGGCTCTTCACACGGCTGCGCTTCTCGCCCACGCGCCTATTTGCCGTGAGCGTCGGCACGCTGGCGCTCCTCGCCGCAGGCGCGCTGTTTCTCGGACGACGAACCAACCCAGCCTCGGATCCCATCAAGCTCAAGCGTGGCNNGGACGAACCAGCCCGGCCTCGGATCCGATCAAGCTCAAACGCGGCGACCTCGTTCTCTCGGTCGAGGTCGAAGGCGAGCTGGCCGCCGTGCGCACGATCGACCTCGGCCCGCCGCCCATCCCTCCGGACCTCTATTACGGCGACCTCAAGATCGCGTTCATGGTTCCTGAGAGCAGCCAGGTGAAACAGGGCCAGCCGGTTCTGGGCTTCGACACGCAGACGCTCACACAGGCCGTCGATGCCAAGCGCGCCGAGCTACGCGAGGTGACAGCCAAGATCGAGCAGAAGGTCACCGACCTCCGCGTACGGCTGATTAGTCTCGAGGAACAGCTCGCCCAGGCTGAAGCCAAGTTGCGCAAGACCCTGCTCGACGCCGACGTGCCTCCCGATGTGGTGGCACGCATCGAGGCGCAGAAGACCGCGCTCGATCTCAAGGCCCAAGAGCAGACGGTGGCGAGCATCCGGGCCGAGATTGAGGCCGCGCACGCCTCCGGCGAAGCCGAAAAGCGCCTGCTCCAGAGTCAGCAGACGCGGGCGCAAGGCCGCGTGGAGGCGCTTCAAGCCGCTGTCGCCGCGATGACCGTCGTCACGCCCATGGACGGGATCGCAATCTACAAGACCACATGGAACGACCAGAAGAAGAAGATCGGGGACGCAGTCTCTTCCATGGAGCAGGTGCTCTCGCTCCCCGATCTTACGGAGATGAAGGGCGTAGGGGACGTCGACGAAGCGGATGCCGGCCGCGTGGCGCTGGCTCAGCGCGTCACGCTCAGGCTCGAAACGCGGCCCGACGACGACCTCGGCGGCCGGATCGTGAAGCTCGCACGCAGCGTCCGGCGCAAGTCCTGGCGGCTGCCGGTCAACGTCTATCGCGTCGAGATCGCTCTCGATCGCACGCAGCCGAGCTTCATGCGGCCAGCGATGCGCTTTCGCGGCGCGATCGAGATCAGCCGCGTGCCGAGCGTGCTGGCCGTGCCCCGCACGGCCGTCTACTTGCGCGACTCCGGTCCTGTCGTGTGGCTCAAGGGCCATTTGGGCTGGAGCGAGCGCAGGGTCAGCCTCGGACGGAGCAATCGCGAACTGGTTGAGGTCGTGGCCGGACTCGCCGAGGGCGACCTGGTCTCGCCGACCGATCTCGCGGAAAAAGAAGGCCGGCCGGAGCGCCGCCCCGGAGCGTCGGGATGAGGCTCCGCCTGGGACTCCCCGCGTCTCGGCGTCAGCAGACGTTCGCGGCGCTAGGCGGAATCGGCCTGCTCGCTTTGGGCGCGGCCGGCTGGTGGGCCACGCGACGATCCGACGTGGCGTCGGCCGTCGGTGTGGTAGCTGTCGAGCGCGGCCGACTGGTGCGTGAGGTCACGGCTTTGGGTGTGCTCAAGGCCGTCAAGGCCACGCCCATTCTGGTACCCAGCGATCCACCGCGCAGCCGCAAAATCGCTCGCCTGGCGCCGAACGGGAGCTTCGTGAAAGCCGGCGAGACCGTCATCGTTTTCGACGCCGTCGAGGCCACACGCGAGCTGGCCAACGGCGAGGCGGATCGCGCCACTGCCGAGAACAAGATGGCCAGCGCCCGCGCCACAGGCGCGAAGAGCCGAGAGGATATCGAGAGCGACGGCCGGCGCGCGAGCGAGGATCGCCATCGCGCCCAGGACGTCGCCCCGACCGAGGAGGGCATCTTCTCGCGTCACGAGATCATCAGCTCCAGCATCGACCGCGAGCTGCTCGACAAGCGCGTGACAATCGCCGGCACCAAGCTCGACGCCAACGCGTCGTCGAACCGGGCCGAGGTGGCGCTGGGAGCGGTCGAGCGTGCCAAGGCCGATCTGCGCATCCGACAGGCCAAGGCTGCGCTCAGCGCACTCGATGTGGCCGCGCCATATGACGGGCTGTTCGTCCTCGAGCGGAGCTGGAACGGCGAAATGTTGGGTGTCGGCAACGACGTCTGGCCAGGGCAGAAAGTGGCCGAGATCCCGGATCTGTCGCAGCTTGAGGCGCGAGTCTACGTCCTCGAAGCCGATGCCTTCGGTCTTGCTCCGGGACGGCATGCCGCGGTCGTCATCGAGGGCAAGCCGGACGTTTCCTACGCGGCGAAGATCACGCGCGTCGACTCGATCGCCAAGCCGCAAGGCTGGGGCTCACCGGTGAAGTACTTCGAGACCATCCTCGCGCTCGAGAGGCAGGAGCCGGCGATCATGAAGCCGGGCCAACGCGTGAAAGCGCGCATCGTGCTCGAAGAGCTGGACGGCGTCCTGACCGTCCCGCGCGGGGCCCTCTGCGACAAGGACGGGAAGCGCGTCGTCTACCGGCTCGCAGGCGGGCGCTTCTCGCCAGTGGAGGTATCGGTCGGATCCTCGAGCCTGGCGCGAGTCGTGATCACGGCCGGGCTGGCCCAGGGCGAGCGCGTGGCGCTTCGTGATCCGACGCGCGCGCTCAAGGACATCCTGAAGGCGCGTGCGGCCGGGCCGGCGGAGGAGCAGGCAGGAGGCGCACGCTGATGGAGATCGGCGAGGCCATCCAGAGCGCGATCGAAAGCCTCAAGGCGCACCGGCTGCGCTCGGCCCTCGCCATGCTGGGGATCATCTTCGGCGTGGGTGCTGTGATCGCCATGCTCTCGATCGGAGCCGGCGCAGAGCGGCAGGCGCTCGCACTGATCGACACGATGGGTATCCGCAACGTCATCGTGCGCGCCAAGGACCCGCGGCGCGACAACGAACTGCAAGAGCTCCGCAAGAAGTCGCTGGGCCTGGCCCCGCGCGATGCCGAGGCAATCGCCGGCGCTGTGCCGGGCGTCGAGACGGTCGTCCAGAAGATCGTCATCGAGCCCTACGAGGTCCACGCCATCGCCGGCCGGTCCAAGGCGCAGGTCTTTGGCGTGTCGAGCCAGCTCGCCCTGATCGTGCCGCTGGCCCTCGCAGAAGGTCGCTTTCTCGACGCCTCGGACGAACAGACCTTTGCCCAGGTGTGCGTCATCGGCGACGACGTGCGACGCGATCTCTTCGCATTCGGCCCGGCGCTCGGCCAGCCGGTCAAGGTCAACGAGCATTGGCTGATGGTCGTCGGCGTCCTGGCCGCACGCGCCACGGCCGGCCGTGAGATCGAAGGCATGCGCGCCGCTGACACGGCCAACGTGATCTTCGTGCCGGTCACGACTACAGCGCGCAAGTTCTCGACCCCTCCGGCGAAGAGTCCGCTCGACGAGCTGGTCGTCCAGATGAAACAGGGCGCGTCGGTGCAGGAAGCGGCCGCTGCCATGGACGCGCTGCTCGATCGCCTGCACGGCGGCAGCGGCGACTACGCCCTGCTCGTGCCCGAGGCGCTGCTTGAGCAGAGCCGGCGCACGCAGCGCATCTTCGACATCGTCATGGGCTGCATCGCCGGCATCTCGCTGCTCGTNNCGCGCGAGATCGGAATCCGCCGCGCCCTGGGCGCGCGCCAGAGGGACATCCGCAAGCAGTTCCTGGTCGAGGCATTCTCAATCAGCGCGGCAGGTGGCCTGCTGGGCATCGGAATGGGAGTTGCCATCGCCAAGGGCGTCGCCTATTCCGCTGGGTGGCAGGCCGTCGTGACGCTCTTCTCGATCGCGCTCGCAGCCGGAGTATCGCTGGCCGTCGGCCTGGCCTCGGGACTCTTTCCCGCCATGCGCGCCGCCCGGCTCGATCCAATCGACGCGCTACGCTACGAGTAGTGCCCGCGCGCGACAGCTCCACGACCGCCACGTGCCGATGCCCGCCGATCGTTCTGGGCCTCGCGCGACCGAGGCAGCCATCGACCATCGGGACGGTGAACCGCGACTAGGCTATCATCACGCGCGGCTAGAGCACGGCCGGGGTTCTTAGGGCACGGCTCAGGACGCGTTCTCCAAGCGAGCGCCACCCTTCGAGGAGATGCCGATGCTTGACGACG
>PMCG01000315.1 GCA_003155335.1 Acidobacteriota bacterium | reverse complement strand
GCCAGCGTGCAACGGTAGTGAGTGAACGGCGCGGCAGCGCTGCGGCTGAGCGTGAGCCCGATCTGACGTTGCGCCTTGGAGACAGCAATGACCTGTGGCGCAGCGCGCGAGACCGACAGAAACGTCCACGGCACTGCCTGAATCGACTCCGCGCGAGCCGCTTCCAGCTTGAGCCGTGGCTCGACGACAGCGCCCTGATACACCGCCATCACGAGCAACGCCGCGCAGGCCGCCAGCGCGCCGGCCGGCACGGGCCAGAACCACCCACGCCACGCGCGACGCTGCAAGCGCGCGGGCACCGTCGCAGGCGCCGACGCCGGCTCCGCAGCCAGAATCGCCTTGGCGTCGTCGAGAAACAGCGCTCCCTGGCGCAGGTCGTCCGCGCATTCTGCGCAGCAAAAGAAGTGATCCTCGAATGCGTCGCGGGTCCCGGGATCGAGCTGCCCGAGCAAGTACTGCTCAACCGCTTCCATCTCCAGCGCCTGTTGATGGTCCATGACTATCCTCCGAGCGGCTGCGCGGCGGACGCAGCGCGCTCCGCGCGAGCGCCTCGCGAGCTGGCGGTCGGCGGCGCGTAGCAGGACCTGAATTGCGACTTGGCGCGATGCAGCAACACTCTCAGATAGTCCCGACCCACACCCAACTGCGCGCAGACCTCGTCCTTCTCCTTCTCTTCGAGAAAGACCGCCCGGAGCACGTCGCGATCTCGTGTCGAAAGCCGAGCGAGCACACTGCGCACAATCGCGCACCGCTCTTCGGCAAGGACACGGCTCTCCGGATCCGGCGTCACCTCGTCGGGAATCGGGCGCTGATCCTCTTCCTCCGCCGGCGTCCGGTGGCGGCCCTTGGCGCGCAGCGCCTCGTGCAGGACGTTGTTGCAGACCGAGTTCACAAAGGAACCCAGGCAGGCTGCGTTGCGAAGCCCCTCGGGCGAGCGCAGGACGCGAAGGACGCGAAGGAAGGTCTCCTGCGTCACGTCCTCGACCAGCGCGCCGTCGCGCAGCCGGGACCGGACCTTGATGCGTATCAGGTCAGAGAAATAGGCGACGAACTCCCGCTCGGTGGCAGTGTCACCCAGCCGCAGTCGGTCGAGATAGGCGTCATCGAAGCCGCGAAGATACACGTACTGTTTCCTAAAGGCGACGATCATTGTAGCGCACACTCCATCGAGACGCCTGAGGAGTAGTGATCCTCGCGCACCTCCCGTTTCACAGGTCCGCCGCCCTGACCTGCCAGAGCGACGCGTTCACCCGAGCCCCCGCCGAGGCCCGTGCCCGACGCTGTTGCGTGCGATGGGGCCAGCGTCGTCAGTGTGATCAGTTGCCTTTCGCCGCAAATAGGCTATTCTGGCGTCGTTCACGTCCGGCTGGGCGCCCCCTCTTCCTCGACGCTATGGGCGGCGGCGACCAGGCGCGCGACACGTGGACGCGGTGGACGCCGCTGGCGCCATCGCGGCGTCCCCTCCGGCTCTGCGGCTCCGTCGGGGGAGGAGGCCAGGCCAGCCCCGAACGGGCGCGAAAGAGAGCGGGAGCCGAGACGAGACAGGAGCTTGATGGGCAACAGACTCTATATAGGTAATCTAGCGTTCAACGCGACCGCTGAAGAGGTGCGTGGCGCGTTCGCACCGCATGGCTCGGTCACCGACGTGCGCCTCGTGATGGACCGCGCGACCGGACGATCGCGCGGGTTTGCGTTCGTGACAATGGGAAGCGACGAAGAGGCCGCGCGCGCCATGAAGCAGATGGACGGCGCGATGCTCGGCGGACGCCCGCTGCGCGTCAACGAGGCCCAGGATCGCGTGCTCCGTCCCGGCGGCGGCTTCGGCAGCGGCTTCGGCGGCAATCCCAGCATCAACGCCGGCCCCCCACCCGAAGCGTTCGGCGCCGCGCCGGACCGCAGCTTTGGCGACAGCCGTCGGCGGCGCGGACGTGCCAATGGTGGCGCCCGCGAGGCTCCGCGCGAACGTCGTCGCGGCGAGCGCTGGTAAGGTCAAGAGATGCCCCCGAATCGAGCCTTTCTCAAGCGTCAAAAGGAACTGGTTCGCCAGGAGCGCCAGCGNNGGGCACGGCATGCCGTGCCCCTGCAATTCGTAGCACGTCGCACGCCTGTGGCCGGGCGGGATCGCGCGCACCCGTTGGTCCTAATATTTCAGCGCGAGCTCGATTGCATCCAGTTTGTGCCGGCTGATGAGGCGGTACCACTCGGTCACCGAGAGACGACGCCGCCGCGAGATCGCCCGGCGTTTGGCGAGCATCGTGGGCAGCCGCAACAGAGCCGAGCCATAGGCCCGGGCCAGGATCCAGGCCAGCTCCGGCCAGGAGTACTCCTTGACCAGCTTCTCGGACAGGCCGCGGTGCGTCATCGCGGCATAGAACTGCAGTAGGTAGCGGTTCAGCGTGAAGAGCGGGCTGACTAGCAGGATGAAGCGCGGCAGCAGCTTGATCGCGTTGTAGATGCGGTTGCGCTCGACGTGGTAGGCCTTGAACTTCGAATAGTTGCCTCCGGTCATCGACTTCGCGTGGCGCGCCACGGCCGTGGGAACGTAGAGGCACTGCCAACCCTCAAGCTGTCCGCGCATGGCCAGGTCGAGGTCCTCCAGGTACGCGAAGTAGCTCTCGTCGAATCCCCCGAGGGCGTCGATCATCGTCTTGCGCCAGGCTGACGCGCTGCCGACCGGCGCCAGGATCTCCTCGACGCGATCGTACTGTCCGAGGTCCTTCTCCTCCCATCCGCGCGGCCGGCACACGCCGTCCGGGTAGATGAGCAGGCCCACGGAGTCGATGATGTTGGGCTTGTCGTAGCACAGCACCCGGCAGGCCAGCATGCCCGTCTCGGGCCGGCCCTCGACGACACGCATCAGTTCTGCGATCGCGTTCGGCTCGAGCACCGCGTCGTTGTTCAGCAGGAAGACCCACTCGCCGCGGGCCACGCCAAAGCCCTGGTTGTTGCCGCGCGCGAAGCCTTCATTCCTCNNAACAGCGACGCCAGCGCCTCCGGCAGAAAGCGCGCGCCGTTGCGGCTGACGACGATGGCGGAGACCAGCGGGTTCGACAAGCGCGGCGATGATATCGGACCGCGTCGCGCCTTTGCAAACGCGCGGCGCTCGTAGTAGTTTGCCTGCGCCGTGAGCCTGAACCACGCCACCACGCATGCAGCCCGCCCCTGATACAGCCGCGTCTGCCGACACGTTGGCCTGCCCACTATGCGGCACGGCGGATCCCGTGCCGCTGTGGGAGCTCGGCGACCGCCTATTCCACACGACGGCCCGGCGCTTCACGCTGCGACGCTGCACGGCCTGCTCGCTGCGCTTCCTCGCTCCGCCGCCGCAACCCGCGGAGCTCGCCTCCTTCTACCCGGAGGGCTACTGGCTGGACTCTCCCGAAGCGCACGGCCGCAGCCTCGGTCGGAATCGCCTGGTCGAGCTGTACCGCCGCCTCGTCCTCTTCGACCACGTGCGCTTCGTGCGCGCGATCGTGTCCGAACAGCAGCGCAGCGGCACCTGGCGCGGGCTGCTAGACGTCGGCTGCGGCGACGGGTCCTTTCTGGGCGCCCTCGGCGTGACTCCGGCTGTCGGGCTCGATCGCTCGCCCTCTGCCTGTCTGGCCGTGCGGACGCGCGGCATCTCCGCTTTGCGCGGCGATCTCGGTGACACGCCACTTGCCGAGCGCTCCTTCTCGATCGTGACGATGTTCCACTACCTCGAGCACGTCTCGCCCACAGCACCCAGCCTCGAGGCTGCGCAGCGCCTGCTCGCGCCCGGTGGCCGCCTCGTCGTCCAGGTGCCCAACGCTGCCTCCTGGCAGGCGCGCCTGCTCGGACGCTACTGGGCCGGCTACGATCCGCCGCGCCACCTCATCGACTACACGCCGAAAACGCTGCGGACGACGCTCGCGAGGCACGGCTTCGAGATCGTGCG
>PMCG01000336.1:10916-16363 GCA_003155335.1 Acidobacteriota bacterium | reverse complement strand
TCCGTGGCGCCGTGCGGATGGAGCTGCGTCACACGCACGCCGGTGCGGCCGGCCAAGTTGAGCGCCGCGGCCAGCTCGCGCGTGAGGACCTGGGTGTCGACCGGCAGCCAAGCCTTGGTCGCCTCTCGCGGCGTGTCGCGCTCGCGCTCCTTGCCGACGCGCACGACAGTCAGGAAGCGTTCGCCGCGTCGGTCAAAGGCCACCAGCGTCGGCACCGCGGTTGGGCTCTCAGCCACGCTGCGCTGCGAGGCCTGGCGCAGCTCGTCGAGGTTGTGCACCGGCTGACCGGCCACCTCGACCACGATGTCCCACGGCGCCAACGGAGGCTTGGCCTCCGCGCTCGGGCCGCCCGGCCGCACGCTGGACACGAGCACGCCACAGTTCGGTTCGCGATCCAGCTCACGCGCTTGAAGCAGCGTCAGATCGCGCAGCGTCGCGCCCCACGACGAAAGCTCCGCGTCGTCCGCCTGCGCGTGACCGCGCGCGACCGTCCGGACCCGGCTGTGCAGGACGCGGCCGTCGCGCTCGTACGTCAGGTCCACCTCGCTGCCGACCGGCGTTCCGAGCAAGCGCCGGTTGAGCGCCGGGAGCTGCTCCGCGTAGCGCACGTCGACAGGCTCGCCGGCGTACGAGAGCAGGATGTCGCCGGCCTGTAGGCCTGCCTGCTTCGCGGCCGAGCCGGCCACCACGCCTGAGACCAGGGCGCCGTGCTGCGCGGCGCTCGATCTCAAGAGCGGCTGCAGCTCGAGCCCCAAGAAGCTGCGGCGCACGTCTCCCTCGCGCATCAGTTGCTCGGCCACCTCGCGCGCCAAGTTGCCCGGGATGGCACCGCTCAGGCCGAAGGAGATCTCGTTGATGCCGACGATCTCGCCGGCCAGGTTGACGAGCGGGCCGCCGGAGTTGCCGGGCGATATCTGCGCATCGTGCCCGATCCAGCGCACCAGCGAGCCGGTCTCTTCGCCGTCGAGACGGAAGCTGGCCGGCCAGAGNNGCGCTGGAATCCCCGAACTTCGCCACAGGGAGCGGCACGCCCTTGCGCCACTGGTCCAGCTTCAGGCGGAGGACCGCGATGTCTGCCAGGGGATCTGTCCCCACCAACGTGGCCTCGATCCGCTGTTTGTCCGCAAAGACGCACTCCAGGCGCTCCGCGCGCGCCGCGACGTGATGGTTGGTGATGACGTAGCCCTCGGGCGAGATGACCACCCCGCTGCCGCTGCTCTCGCGCTTGACCTCCCGTCCGCCGTTCGGCATTACCGAGATGACGTGCAGGCGCACGAGGGCCGGGTAGACGCCCTGGATTGCGCGCTCGATGACACCGGTCAGGTCGGTCGGCTCCTGCGCGGTCGCAGGCGGACCTGCGGTCCAGAGCACGGCCAGGACAGCGACTGGTGCGAGGAGCCTTGGCAGGCGCCGCACGCGATCACAACGACTCGAACCGCACAGGATCTGGAGCATCGGTCACATCCCTCACACCGGCCAACAAGTATATGGGTGGTGAGCCATCTTGCGCATCATCGAGACCGCGCTCTTGCCGATGCGCCTCTCCTGGTGCGAGAGATCGGGCATGGTCGACTGCCCCAGTTGGCGCTCGATCGCTGGCGCCCGGCGGCGCAAGATGAAGTCGACGATGGGCTCGCGGAACAACCAGGCACAGCAGAGCGCAGCCAACACGGCCAGCGCCAACACGGCCGGCATCAGCCGGCTGCGGCGAGTGGCCTTAAGGCTCTCGAGGATCGTGCGATCGAGCTGGTGTGCGAGTACGGCCGCGAAGAGACCGGCGAGCTCTCGGATCGTCTCGCGCTCGGTGAGCGTGACGACGGCCGGGGCGCGTCCCCCGGACTGCCACACCAGATGGACCGCCGTGCCTGAAGAGTCGCCGGTCGAAATGCTCAGGGCCTTGGCCGGCACTTGAATGTCGAGTCCCTTGCCGGTGACGCGCAGCTCGCGCGAGGCTTCGTTCCACTCGAGCGCGACGGGACACGTCTCGCCGCTGTCGGCGAGGTGCAGCAGGCCCGTGAGCTCCAGCATCCTGCGCGCAGGATACGCCGAAAAGGAGTCTACAGTTTCAGCCGGCGCTGCGGTCCCTGTCGCCCAGCATGCGTCGATAGATCTCACGCGCCGGCAGCCCGCTCACGCGCGCCACCTGCTTGGCTGCTGCGCGCCGCGTCTGCCCCTCTGCCACGAGCCGCGCGAACAGCGATTCGGGGGCCTCGTCCTGGCTGGGCTGCGCCTCGGGCGCACCGGATACGACGAGGGTGATCTCGCCCTTGAGGGCCGGCCGCGACGCCAGCGTCGCGCGCAGCTCCGTTAGCGATCCGCGCAGGTATTCCTCGTGCATCTTGGTCGCCTCGCGCGCGAGAAACGCCTCGCGCTCACCCCAAGCCGCGACCATCTCGCTCAAGAGGTCGACAATGCGCACGGGCGACTCGTAGACCACAAGCGTCTCACGGCGCTCGTGCAAATCGTCGAGCGCGCGACGGCGCGCACCAGAGCGCGACGGGAGAAAGCCGAGGAAAAGGTAGCGGTCCGACGGCAGGCCTGACACNNCGGCCGCGCGTGCGTCGCGCACCAGACGAAAGCCCGGATCGGAGATGGCCGGGGTCCCAGCGTCGGTGACCAGCGCCACGTCCCGGCCGCGCGAGAGCTCCGCTATGACGCGCGCGCCTTTCGAGCGCTCGTTGTGCTCGAAATAGGACGTCGTGGGCGTGGTGATGCCGTGGGCGCGCAGGAGTGTGGCCGTACGGCGCGTGTCTTCGCAGGCGATCCGCGCGACCTCGCGCTGGATGCGCACGGCGCGCGGCGTCAGGTCCTCGAGATTGCCGAGGGGCGTGGCGACGACGTACAGCCGGCCGCGTGTCTGGTCCATGGCAATGAGCCGAATCGCCCTCGTGAGAGCCGCTGAAATCGTACGGTTGGACGTGCCCTCAAGGCACTCGCCCTCCGAAGGATAGCCGGACTCATCCCCTGTTGACACCCCCTGGGCCATGGCCTAGGATCAGGCGCTTAAGAAGGACCCCAGGCCAGGGTACCCTTCGAGGCCCGCGCGGCTCACTCGCAAAGGCCTCAATCCAGCGTAGTCAGGGGGTGTTTGCTTTTTGGCCGAGATCAAGATTCAAGAGGGCGAGTCCATCGAAAACGCCCTGCGGCGCTTCAAGCGGAAGGTCCAACAGGAGGACATCATCAAGGACATCAAGAGGCACAGCTTCTACATGAAGCCCGGCGACAAGCGGCGGGCCAAGGAAGCCCTTGCCCGCAAGCGTAGCCGGAAGAAGATCCGCCGGGAGTCGACTGACTAGTCGAGGGGCTCGTCCTACCGGGGCGCTGGGCGCGCCCTGTGGGAGCGGCCATGGAGTACCAGGACAGGACGTTGGTTTGCGCCGATTGCAGTCAGCCGTTCGTCTGGACGGCGGGGGAGCAGCGCTTCTACGCCGAGAAGAGCTTCCAGAACGAGCCAAAGCGCTGCAAGGCGTGCAAGAGCCGCAAGTCCGCGCGTTCCGGCGGCGGGCGGGATCGGGTGGAGTCGACTGCGACTTGCTCCAAGTGCGGCAAGCAGACGACCGTGCCCTTCAGGCCGACGCAGGGCCGTCCGGTCTTTTGCCGGGAGTGCTATCAACAGCAACCGCGCGGCTGAGGGCCGCGGGCGCTTCCTGCTAGACGTGCCCCCGTTGTCGTTGCATTCGCAGGGGCAGCGTGCTAGCTTGAGATATCTGGAGATTGTCGTCATTCACTGGGAGAATAGTTACGTATGAAGATCGTCGAACGCCAGGTCGAAGACGTCCACATTCTCGATCTTCACGGGAAGATCCTGATCGGCGAAGGCGACGATGCCTTGCGTGATGCCGTCGGCAAGCTCGTCGGCGGCGGCAAGACGAAGATCCTCCTGAATCTGGCCGACGTCCCGTACGTCGACTCGGCTGGCCTGGGCGAGATCGTCCGCTGCTATACGACCGTCAGCAAATCCGGTGGCCGCCTGAAGCTGATCAACCTCACGAAGAAGATCAAGGACCTGCTCGCCATCACTAAGCTGCTCACCGTCTTCGAGACCTACGACTCGGAGGCTGAGGGCGTCAAGAGTTTCTAGCGGCCGCCGGTCGGGCACACAGCCGCCAAGCCACGGCCCCTCTCGCCGGCGAGGATCCCAGGCACGATGAAGGCGCGCGCGCTGCTCGCATCACTGCGGCCGCACCAGTGGACGAAGAACCTCATCATCTTCGCTCCGCTGGCGCTCACCAGGAACCTCTTCGACCCGGCATCGGCGATCCGTTCGCTGGCGGCATTCGTGCTCTTCTGCGGCTTGTCGGGCACGATCTACCTGATCAACGACCTGNNGCGTTCGCCCTGGCGGCGCTGGTCTACCTCGTCCTCAACCTGCTGTACTCGTTTTGGCTCAAAGAAGTCCTGATCCTCGACGCCATCAGCGTCAGCTTGTGTTTCGTCATCCGTGCGGTCGCCGGCGCGCTCGCCATCCCCGTGGAAGTCAGCGACTGGCTGCCGATCCTCACGATCCTGCTGGCCCTCTTCCTGACGCTCTGCAAGCGCCGCCACGAGCTGACCTCGCTCAACGAGAACGCCTCCGAGCACCGACGCATCCTCTCCGAGTACAGTCCGTACCTGCTCGACCAGATGATCGCCGTCGTGACCGCTTCCTGCGTCACCGCCTATGCGTTCTACACGACGGCGCCGGAGACGATTCAGAAGCTGGGCACAAGCCGGCTGAGCTGGACGTTGCCCTTTGTGCTCTACGGCATCTTCCGCTACCTGTATCTCGTGCACCGCAAGGAGCAGGGCGGCAGCCCGACGGACGTCCTACTGACTGATCGACCGCTGCTCGTGGACGTCTTTCTCTGGGGGCTGACCATCATCGCCATCGTCTACACTGCCTGAGCGGGTAGAACGCGGACAGGAGCACACGCCATGACATTCGAGATCCGGTCGGGCGGGATCAACGTCGAGGAGATCATGGGCCAGATCCGCGCGCGCATCGCCGAAAAGCAGCGCGTGCTGTTCAGCGCAGCCGAGCTGCGCGAGCTTTCCGCGAAGCGCCTCGAGCCGCCGGCTGAAGCGGAGGATTTCGACAGCACGCTGCTGGACGATCTGCGCGCGCGCGCGCCACAGTGGAACTTCACCATCGCCGCGGACTCGATCTATTCCAGCGGACGCGACGACTGGACCGGGCGCCTGCTCACGCGCGTGCGGGGCTTGCTCAAGCCGCTGCTAAAGCTCATGGTCAACCCCAGTCCGCTCGTGCAGGGCCTCTATCGCCAGTCGCAGCTCAATACCTTCTACGTGGCGCTGCTGCACGAGTCCGCCATCGAGCTGACGCGGCTGGGGCTCGAGGTTGAGACGCTCAAGAACCGTCTGCTCGAGCTGTCCGGACGGCTGGATCTTCTGGCGCGCCGCGAGAAGACCCTTGAGGACATGGTCGCGTACCGCGACGATGCCGCAGG
>PMCG01000336.1:0-10849 GCA_003155335.1 Acidobacteriota bacterium | reverse complement strand
GACACGGTCTGCATCTTTCACTTCTCGATCGGCAGCGCCGCCAGCCCGCTCATCTTCCACGCGCCGGATCGGCTGGTGCTGATCTATCACAACATCACGCCGCCCGAGTGGTTCGTCGGCTACCATCGCTTGCTGACGCAACTGTGCTACCGCGGCCGACGGGAGCTGGCCGCTTTTTCGGCGCGCACCGATCTGGCCTTGGGGGACAGCGAGTTCAACCGACGCGAGCTCGATCAGGCCGGATTCCGCGCCACGGCCGTGTTGCCGATCGTGCTCGACTTCGCGACCTACGATGCCCCGCGCTCGCCGGTCGTGGAGAGGCTGTACGCCGACGGACGGACGAACGTGCTCTTCGTCGGCCGCGTCATCACCAACAAGAAGATCGACGATCTCATCCGCGCCTTTGCCTGCTATCAGCGGCTGTTCAATCCGCACAGCCGGCTGCTGGTGGTGGGCGACTACCGCGGCCAGGAGCGCTATCTGAGAGTGCTCTTGGCACTGGTGCGCCATCTGGGCGTAGACGAGGTCGTCTTCACGGGACACGTCGAGCACGACGAGCTGCTGGCCTACTACGACTTGGCCGACGTGTTCTTGTGCCTGTCGGAGCACGAGGGCTTCTGCGTCCCNNGGCGGCGGCCTGCTGCTGGGAGACAAGCAGCCGCAGGAAGTGGCCGGGCTGATCGACGCCCTCGAGCGCGACGCCGCATTGCGGCAGGCCGTGCTGGCCACACAGACGCAGGCGCTGGCGGCTATCCGCGCGACAGACTTCGGCGCACTGCTACTTGAGCGGCTGGCGCCGGTCTTGGATGACGCGCCACAAGCGAGGACCGCGCAGGGAGGTTCACATGTCCGACCCGAGTAATACCGCCGACGTCCCTGTCGACGTCGCGGCGATCATGGTCGAGATCCGCGAGGGCATCGAGCGCCGGCGCCGGCAAGGCCTGCGCACGCCGGAGGAGCTGGAGCGCCTGCTCGAAGAGCGCTTGCGCTCCTACGGCGAGGAGTCGCAGATCGACCCCAGGCTCCTCAAGCAGTTGCTGCACCCCAGCCACGGCTGGAACATCTCCACCGACTACCCTCTGCGCACTCAGCGACGCGGGCTCGTCGGCGGGTTGGTGCGCGCTGCCAAGCGCCTCGTACGGCCATTCGTGCGGCTCTACACCGATCACGTGTTCAATCGCCAGGCCCAGCTCAATCTCTACTACATGTACTTCTTGCAGGACGCCGCCCGCCAGATCGTGCGTCTGGAAGGCGAGGTCGGCCGCCTGCGCCAGCGTCTCGAGGAGCTCGAGCGCGCGAAGGGAGCGGCATGAAGCTGGCCTTCGTCATCCAGCGCTACGGCGCGGACGTGGCTGGTGGCGCTGAGCTGCACTGCCGCTGGCTGGCCGAGCGCCTCGCACAACGGCACGAGGTCCAGGTCGTGACGACCTGCGCCCGCGACTACGTCGAGTGGCGCAATCACTACGCGGCCGGGCAGGACACGGTCAACGGCATCGAGGTCACGCGCTATCGCGTCCGCCGGCCGCGCGATGCAGGCGCGTTCGCCGCGCTCTCCGAGATCGTCTTCGACGACGAGCACCAGCCTGCCGACGAGCGCCGCTGGGTCGTGGCAAACGGCCCGGATTGCCCTGAGCTGGTCGAGAGCTTGGGCCGCATGCGCGACGTCGACCTCTTCCTGTTCTATTCCTACCGGTACTATCAGAGCTTCTTCGGGCTGCCGCGCGTCGCGGATCGCGCCGTGCTGGTGCCGACGGCGGAGGAGGATCCGGCCGTGCGCCTCTCCATCTTCGCCGAGCTCTTCCGTGCCCCGCGCGGCCTGATCTACCTCACGCCCGAAGAGCGCGACCTCATCCAGGGCGTGAGCGGCAACGCGGGCTTGCCCCACGTGGTCATTGGCAGCGGCGTCAGCGTGCCTGTCGGCTGGCGTGAGGTCGACGTGCGGTCACGCTTCCACCTGCCGCCGCACTTCCTCTTCTATGCCGGCAGGATCGATCGCAACAAGGGCGTCGATCGGCTCTTCGACTACTATCGGCGTCTCGACGCGGACTGGCTGGCCGTACCGCCTCTCGTGCTCGTGGGACACCCCGTGCTGCCCATCCCCGATCACCCCAAGATCCGCCACCTGGGCTACGTCACGGAAGAGGAGAAGTTCGCGCTGCTCGACGCCTGCGACCTGCTAGTGATGCCGAGCCCCTACGAGAGCCTTTCAATCGTCGCGCTCGAGGCCTGGGCAATGGGACGCGCCGTGCTGGCCAACGCGCGCTGCAAGGTCCTCGAGGGTCAGTGCCTGCGCTCGAACGGCGGCCTGTTCTACGAGGACTACGCTGAGTTCTGCGCGACGCTTAGCACCCTTGTCGAACGACCGGAGCTGCGCGGCCGCCTGGGAGCGGCCGGGCAGGCGTACGTCCGGCGCGAGTACGCCTGGCCCGTGGTCGAGCAGCGCGTCGACTCGCTCCTGCGCGGGATCGTCGGAGGCGGGCGCGCAAAATGAGGATCGACCAGTGGGTCCCGGCTTTGCACTGGGGCGACGCCATCGGCGACGCTGCGCGGCTGATGCGCGATGCCTTCCGGCGCTGGGGCCATCAGGCCGAGATCTACGCGCTCGAGATCGACGCGGAGCTTGAAGGCGAAGGGCGCCCGTTCTCCGAATTCCGTCCTGGGTCTGCCGAAGACGTCGTGATCCTGCACTACGCGCTGGTCTCGCCGCTGACGCGGGCGCTGATCGAGCACCGCGGGCGACGCGTGCTGGTCCACCACAGCGTCACGCCCCCCGAGTTCTTCGCCGGCTTCGACGACGAGCTGGCGCGCATCTGCGCCCTCGGTCGGCAGGAGCTCGCCCTGCTGCGAGGCCATGTCGATCTGGCGTTGGCTGTCAGCGAGTTCGATCGCGGCGAACTGGTCGCGGCCGGGTTTGCGCGCACGGGCGTGGTGCCGCTGCCGCTGGACTTCGCCCGGTACCGGCAGCCGCCCAACCCGGTACTCGTGCGCCTGCTCCATGATGGGTTGGTCAACCTGCTGTTCGTCGGCCGCGTGTCGCCCAACAAGTGCCACGCCGACCTGATCCGCGTCGTGGCCTACTGGAAGCGCTGCATCGGGGCGGATGTGCGCTTGCTGCTCGTCGGCAAGCTGCCGCGACGGCGCGCCTACTTCGACGCCCTGCAGCGGCTGTTCTACGAGAACGCCTTGACGCCGGCAGACGTGGTCTTCGCCGGCCACGTCGCTCACGACGACCTACTGGCCTACTACCGCAGCGCGCACGTCTTCCTCTCGATGAGCGCTCACGAGGGCTTTGGCGCGCCGCTGATCGAAGCCATGCTGACCGACGTGCCCGTGCTGGCCTACCGGAGTGGTGCCGTCGGCGAAACGCTCGGTGACGCCGGCGTTCAGTTCACGGAGAAGCGCATCGACGAAGTGGCCGAGATGGCGGAGCGTCTCGCCCACCAGGCGTCGCTGCGCGCTGCCGTGCTAGAAGGTCAGAGCCGCCGGCTGTCCGCCTTTGACCCGACGGCCGTCGAGACCCGACTGCGCCGCCATCTCGAAGAACTCTAGGGCCGCCCGTCAGGCGTTCCGCGCACGCTCTCGATCGCACCCAAGGGCTTGGCGCGGAACCGGATCTCGAGGTCGAAGCGTGACACCGCGGCCGCGCGATGGTTCATTCTGAGGTCCCCCGCGTCGACGATCGTCAGCCGCTTCGAGCAATCCGAGGGAGTAAACGGCTGCCTGAGTGCGGACTGCAGGCCCCAGCCGAAGTAGTACGGCGGACTCGGCGAGAGCGGCGTGTTGACCAGGCGCACCGTGCTGCCGTCGGAAAGTCCCGCCGTCAGGGTGTCGATCGCCTCGCGCACGCTGGCCGTCACGCGGCTCGCCTCGTGAAACTGCCGCGCATTGCGCAGGGTGGCGGGGAGCCACACCGCGGTCATGGCCGCGATAGCCACGACGAAGAGCACCGCCCGGCCCGCTCGGCTCATCGGCTCCATCACGACGTGAGTGGCCAGGCCCAACAGCAGACCGAGGCCCACGATGACGAAGGCGTGGTGCCGATCGTCGTAGTAGATGCCGTAGAACAGCGTTGTCGCGCACAGGTACCAGTACGGTCCGAAGAAGACGGCGCGCCGCGGCCAGAGCGAGCCGGTGGAACGGCGGAAGGCGAGCGCCAGGACGACGAGCACCGCGCCTGGCGCGACCCAGCGCAATGCCCGGATGCCGTGGTCGTCGAACAGTCGCGCGCCGACGAGGAGCCGGAAGAACCGAGCGTGATAGCCGATGAAAGCGTCGAGCGAGAAGTAGTGGGTGGGCGCCGCGTCTCCCCCGACCATGTTTCCAAATGCGATCCAGCGCAGCGCCAGATAGCAGGCCGCCAGGCCGAACAGCCCGCCATAGAAAGCCACGAGGCGCCTGCGATCCTGCGGCGCCTTGCCACGAAAATGGCCGACGATCAGGTCATAGCCGACGGGCAGCGCCAGCCACGTGACGGCGGTCTCTTTGGTGAACAAGGCCAGTGCATAGAACACGAAAACGGGAACGGCGGACGAGCCGCTGCGCCGCAGCCGCAAGAAGAAGCAGAAGGCCACGAGCCCAAAGGTCGCGGTGACAGTCTCCTCCCGAGCCCAGATGAGGGGAACGATCGCCGAGAAGATAGGATGGATCGCCAGGCCCCAGGCCGTCAGGAAAGCGACTGAGCGTCGCACCTGCAGTGTCTCGAGAATCAAGAAGACGCAAGCAATGACCGCCGCGAAGAACGCTGTGGCGGTGAGGCGGAAGCCTAGGGGCCGCATGCCCCAGATCATGCAATCCAGCTTCATCAGCCAAATCGGAATCGGCCGCAGATAGCCGCGTCCGGCCGTAGGGTCGAGGCCCCAGTCCTTCCAGAGATCGCCGACTTGGTTGTTGTAGAGCAGGCTCAGAAGATACGACGGAGAGCGGTCGAAGCAGGAGCCGATCAACTCGAAATCGTCGGACACGAAGTAGTCCCGCAGATTCGGAGCGTACACGGCCGCAGCGAGCGCGACCAGCAGACACAGCAGCGCCACGCGAGGCGTCAGGACGCGCACTGTCGTGCCTCCACCGCGCACCGCGCCAGAGCGTCGCTGTCATCGATGAACATCCGGCCCCATCCTCCTTCTATCGGCGTGAAGGCTACGCGGCCTAGCCAGCAGCGTCAAGGCCGCCCAAGGCGCGCGCCGCCCGCAGGTGCATCCTCGTCGGCGATTCATCGGGCGACCGTACTCGGGCAAGAACACCGTTCCGGCCGAGACTAGGGAGCGCCGTCGAGCACTGCGCGGATGCTTGTGGCCAGCTCGGTGATCGAGAAGGGCTTCGATAGCAGATTGATGCCCTCTTCCAGGACTCCGTGCCGGGCGATGACGTCACGCGTGTAGCCCGAGACAAAGAGGCACCTCATCGTCGGCTGCGTGGCGCGCAGCGTCTCAAACAGCTCGCGTCCGTTCATGCCCGGCATGACCACATCCGTGACGAGCAGATCGATCTCCCCGGCGTGGACGCGCGCCAGGTCCACGGCTTCTTCTCCGCGCGATGCCATGACGACTCCGTAGCCGAGCATCTCCAACATCGTACGCACCAGGCTGCGCACGCTGTCCTCGTCTTCCACGAGCAGCACCTTCTCCGTGCCGCGCGCCAGCGCCTCGCGCGCGGGCGCGCGCGGCGCGTCGTACGCGGCCCCCTCTCCGTGCGGGAAGTAGAGGCGGAATGTGGTGCCCGACCCCGGCTCGGAGGAGACACTGATCCCGCCACCGTGCTGCTTGACGATGCCGTAGACGGTGGCCAGGCCGAGACCGGTGCCCTGCTCCTTGGTCGTGAAGAAGGGTTCGAAGATGCGCCCCGCAGTCTCGCGGCTCATGCCGCAGCCCGTATCGGTCACTGCCAGCATGACGAACTCACCGGCCTTGACGTCGGCGTCGACGTCGCGCCAGTCGCGCTCGTAGACGATGTTGGCCGTCTCGATCACCAGCCTGCCACCGCGAGGCATGGCCACGCGTGCATTGACCGCGAGGTTCATCAGGATCTGATCGATCTGCGTCGGGTCGACCTGCGTTCGCCAGAGGTCCGGCGCGAGCCTGAGGCTCAGCTCGACGTCCTCGCCCAGCAACCGCGCCAAAAGGTTCTGCGAGCGCTCGAGCGTCAGATTCAGGTCGAGCAGATGCGGCTCGATGATCTGGCGCCGCGAGAAGGTCAAGAGCTGGCCCGTCAGTGCTGTCGCGCGCTCGCCAGCGGCCGTGAGCTCACGCGCGTCCTGCGCCAGCGGATGATCGGGGCCCAGGCCCTCGCGGATCAGTTCCGCATAGCCCAGTATGGCTGTCAGGAGATTGTTGAAGTCGTGTGCGACGCCGCCAGCCAGCCGACCGAGTGCCTCCATCTTCTGCGATTGCTGGACCTGCTCGGTGAGCTGTGCTTTCTCGTGTTCGTTGCGCTTGCGGTCGCTGATGTCCCGGAAGTTGACGACAATGGCCCCCACGGCAGGCTCGTCAAACAGGTTCGTGAGCACGGCCTCGATCCAGGGATGCGTCCCGTCGCGGTGGCGCGCGCGTACCTCGAGCGAGAGCACGCCGTCCGGAGCTGCGGAGAGCTGCTGCAACGCGGCGGCCAGGCGTGGGCGATCCTCGGCGTGAACGACCGCCAAGGCAGGACGCCCGATCAGCCGCTCCGGCTGGTATCCGAGGATGCGCTCGGTGGCTGCGCTCACGTAGAGCGCGCGGCCTTGGCGATCGAGCAGAGCCACGGCGTCCGCGGAGCGCTCGATCAGCGCGCGATAGCGGCGCTCCGAGTCGCGCAGCCGCGCGCTGAAGTCCGCCAGTTGGCGCGTGCGCTCCTCGACGAGCACCTCGAGCCGCTCGCGATAGAAGCGGTTCTCGTCCTCCACCTTCTTCAAGCGCACGGCCGAGGCGACCGAACGCCGGATAGCGGATTGCGTGACCGGCTTGGCGAAATAGTCGAAGGCTCCCAGCCGTACAGCCGCGGCTGCCGTGGCGTAGCCGGGCTCGCCGGTGATCAATAGGACCTTGACCGCCGGCGCGCTGGCGCGAATGCGCTCCAGCAGCTCGAGGCCGCTGATCTCAGGCAGGAGGATGTCCGCGACCACCACGTCGAACTGCCCCTGCTCTGTCTGGGCGAGCGCCTCGCGGGCGGTGCCGACGGTCGCGATCTCATAGCCCTCGCCGATGAGGAACTTCGACAGCGTCTCGCGGATCTCCGGCTCGTCGTCCACGATCAACACGCGCGCTGTTGGGGGTCCTGGGGGCATCGCTTCAGGCGAGATTCGACAACGCTCAACTCAGTCGAAAAGTGAGTCGTGCCATGTCATCCACTTAACCATATTATGACCTCCGCAGCTGGACCGCGCAACAGGCTCAGACGGCCCATTCGTCGGTTGCGGGTCGCAGCAGAGCTCGCGCGTGGTCAGCGCACGCCGCCTTCTGCGCTATCCTGGTGCCATGCGTGCGCCCTATTTCTCGCCGGCGCTATTCCGCTTCCTGCGCCAGCTCAAGCGACACAACGACCGCGACTGGTTCGCGCGCAACCGCGAACGGTACGAGCAGGATGTGCGCGAGCCGCTTCTGCGCCTGATCGCCGAGTCGGCTGAGCCGCTGGCGCGCATCAGTCCGGCAGTCAACGCGGACCCGCGGCCGATGGGCGGCTCGATGTTCCGCATCTGGCGCGACACTCGCTTCTCGAAGGACAAGACGCCTTTCAAGACCCACGCCGCCGCCCACTTCCGACACCGCGCGGGTCGCGACGTGCACGCGCCGGGGTTCTACCTGCACCTCGAGCCGGGCAACGTCTTCTTCGGAGCCGGGATCTGGCACCCCGACAAGGAAGCGCTCGACGCCATCCGCCGCGGCATCGTCGAAAACGCCGCGCTCTGGAAGAGGATCACGAAGGGCCGCGCCTTCTGCCGCGCCTGCTACTGGGACGGCGACTCGGCCAAACGCGTCCCGGCAGGGATCGACCCACGCCATCCACTGATCGAGGACCTGCTGCGCAAGGACTTCACCGTGCTGGCGGAGGTCCCGGAGAAGGATGCGCTGCGGGCCGACTTCCTCGATCGCTTCGTGCGTTTCTGCGGCGCGGTGTCGGGCCTCAACGCTTTTCTGGCGCGGTCGTTGAGCCTAGACTGGTAGGCCGCCACGCCGGACCGAGACACGCACCGCATAGAGAAGGAGAACGATCATGCAATCGAGAACGGGAATGACGTGCGCCGCGGTCGCCAGTGTGTCGCTGCTGCTGTTTGGGATTGGGCGCGCCATTGCCCAGACGCCAGCGGCCACGCCGACCATGCATTCCGAGATGCTGCACATGGCGCAACCCGCCTATCCGGTGCCCTACGGTCCGATGAGCGCAGCGGACATCACCAAGGTCATGGATCGTGTGCGCACCTACCTCGACGGCGTCACGCAGCCGCGCATCGTCAAGCGCGGGACCGACGAGGTGATCACCGACTTCAAGCAGATGGGCGACGACGCGGTGCTGGACCGCGGCACGTTCCTGATCGTTAGCTACGAGTGGGGCGTGACCTACGCCGGCATGCTGGCCGCCGCCGAGGCGACGGGCGACGCGCGCTACAAGGAGTACGTCGCGCAGCGCGTGAAGTTCATCGCCGACGTCGTGCCGCACCATCGCGTGCGCGACACGGGCGATCGGCGCTTCCGCTCGCCGCTCGACTCGGTCGTCGAGCCGCGCGCGCTCGACGACTCGGGCGCCATGTGCGCGGGGCTGATCAAAGCCCACCGCGCCGGCGTCGAGGCCAACCTGCGGCCGCTGATCGACAACTACATGAAGTTCATCACCACCGGACAGCAGCGCCTCGCGGACGGCACGCTGGCACGCAGCCGTCCGCAGCCCAACACGCTCTGGCTCGACGACCTCTACATGAGCGTGCCCGCNNTGGCTCGACGACCTCTACATGAGCGTCCCGGCCCTGGCGCAGATGGGCAAGCTGACAGGCGAGCGCCGCTACTACGACGACGCTGTCAAGCAGATACTCCAGTTCTCCGAGCGCATGTTCGTCAAAGACAAGGGCCTCTACATGCACGGCTGGGTCGAGGGCATGAACCCCCACCCGGCGTTCCACTGGGCGCGCGCCAACGGCTGGGCCGTGATGGCCATGGTCGAGCTACTGAGCGTGCTGCCTGAGGACCATCCGGGACGTGCGGCGGTGCTCGATCAGCTGCGCGCGCACATACGCGGCCTGGCCGCGTGCCAGTCGGGCTCGGGCCTCTGGCATCAGCTCCTCGACCGCAACGACAGCTACCTCGAGACCTCGGCCAGNNATGGCATTCGATCCGACCTTCTACTACTACCGCCCGACGAACGTGTTCGCGGCCCACGGCTACGGTCCGGTACTCCTAGCGGGCGCCGAGATGCTAGAGCTGCTCAAGACGCACGGCGCGACGATCAACGACAGCGCCATGCAGTTTGACGGCGGACCACGCAGGCCGCAGTAGGTCATCGGGCCGGCGCCGGTCTCGGGGCGCATCGCGGCCTCGCCCGAAGGCGTCGACGCCCGCGCGAGGGTTCGCTCCTGCCAGAATGGCACGGCCCTGGCTGCTGTGCTACCGTATGCGGCTGGCGAGGCAGTCTCCGGCCGCCTTTCGACGTGCCGATGGGAGGCCTCTTGGTGCTTGCGGCCGATGCCACCCATCGCCTCGGACGCCCTGGTTCTCAGGTCCTACAAGCTGGGCGAGACGAGCAAGGTGGTCGTGCTCCTCACGCGGGAGCGCGGCAAGGTCCGAGCCGTGGCCAAGGGCGCGCGTGGCGCTCGCCCCCGCTATCAGTCGGCGCTCGAGCCGCTGAGCGAGGTCCGAGTGAGCCTCTATGGCCGTCAAGGTGCCGAGCTCTACCGCCTGGGAGGATGTGAATTGATCCGGTCGGCCTACCTGGCCGGCAGCCGCGAGCTGGAGACGTCACTGTCATTCTCCTACTTCGCCGAGCTGCTGGACGCCTTCTCGCCTGAAGGCGCTGCCGACGACGCCAGCTATCGGCTCGCAATCGCTACCATCCGTGCTGCTGAGGAGGGCATCGCGTCGCGCGTCCTGGCGCGCTACCTGGAAGCCTGGCTGCTGAAGCTTCACGGGCTCTACCCGCCGCTCGATCGTTGCTCCTCCTGCGGGACGACGCTGCCCGAGGGCCAGCGGGTGTACCACTTTCCGGCCCACGGCTTTGTCTGCGCACAATGCGGGAGGGCAGCCAGCGGTCCCACGCTCACGGCGAATGCCCGGGCCTTCCTGGTTCGCGCATTCAANNCTGCGCATGCTCAAGGACCTCACGCGTGAGGCAGCGTCATGAAACGGTCTGGCAAGGCCGGCGCGAGGACGGTAGCGGCGACCGGCCGGTCGCCCCTACGAACGCGCCGCGCTGCCGGCAAACCGGCTGAGGCCACCGTAGGGGCACGGTACCGCCGTGCCCAGAAACCTGCCAAGGCCCGCGTAGGGGCGGGTTTGAAACCCGCCCCTACAACCCGCGCGGCAGGACAACCTCTCGCCCGTCCGCGCACGCTGCAAGACCTCATCTTTGCCCTCCAGACGTACTGGGCCGAGCGCGGCTGCTTGATCCACCAGCCCTGGGACATCGAGGTCGGTGCGGGCACGATGCACCCGGAAACTCTCCTGCGCGTGCTCGGTCCGAGGCCGTGGAAGGTCGCCTACCTCCAACCCTCGCGCCGCCCGGCCGATGGCCGCTACGGCGACAATCCGAATCGTCTCTACAAACACCAGCAGTATCAGGTCATCTTGAAGCCGCCGCCGGCCGACATCCAAGATCAATACCTCGGCAGCCTCGCGGCGCTGGGCATCGATCCGGCGCGGCACGACGTGCGCTTCGAGGAGGACAACTGGGA
>PMCG01000206.1 GCA_003155335.1 Acidobacteriota bacterium | reverse complement strand
TTTGAGCCGGTCGGCTCGTCGCGCACTCGCAGAGTTGACGTGCGCCTGATCTCCGCGACCAACGCGGACCTGCACGCTGAGGTCGCGGCCGGCCGCTTCCGTCAAGACCTGCTCTTCCGGCTGAACACGATCGAGATCCACTTGCCGCCGCTGCGCGAGCGCGGCGAGGATGTGGCGCCACTGGCCGACTATTTCCTGAAGCAGCATGCGGCGCGCTACCGCAAGGCACTCGACGGCTTCGAT
Source organism: Acidobacteriota bacterium (assembly GCA_003155335.1). Lineage (GTDB taxonomy): Bacteria > Acidobacteriota > Vicinamibacteria > Fen-336 > Fen-336 > FEN-336. Next base: position 3,626 of record PMCG01000206.1, on the reverse strand, counting down.
GCCGACGCGCTCGAGGTGCTGCGCGGCCACGCCTGGCCCGGCAATGTGCGCGAGCTGGACCATGCTGTCGAGCGCGGCGTGTTGATGGCCACTGGCGCGCGGCTGCACGCGGCCGACCTCGGCCTGAGGCGAGCTGCCGAGGGCACGCCGCGACTCGATGAGATGAGCCTGGAAGAGGTTGAGCGCTGGCTCATCCGGAAGACGCTCGCGCGCGCCGACGGCAACGTCAACCGCGCCGCCGAGGCCCTCGGGCTCTCCCGCAGCGCGATGTACCGCCGCCTCCAGAAGCTCGGGCTGTGAGCGTGGAGCCCAGCTCATGCGTCTGAGACTCAGGCACGAGAACCGCGTTCTGGCGCTGGCCCTGCTGAGCGGCTTGCCTGCGCTCGCCGCTGCTGCGGTGCTGCTCTGGCACCTGCCACAGGCCGGCTGGCTAGAGAGCGGGGCCATCGCGCTGCTGGCCGCGGCCTGGCTGGCTCTTGCGCTGGCTGCGCGCCGCACGATGGTGCGTCCTCTGCAAACGCTCGCGAATCTGCTCTCCGCACTGCGCGAGGGCGACTTCAGCTTCCGCGCGCACGTCGAAGCAGAGCAACCCGGCGCCCTGGCTGAAGTGCACCGCGAGGTCAACGCGTTGGCCGTGAACCTGCAGCAGCAGAGGATGTGGGCGACCGAGGCTGCCGTGCTTCTGCGCAAAGTGATGGACGCGGTCGACGTTGCCGTCTTCGCCTTTGACGACGCGCGCAAGCTGCGCCTGATCAACCGCGCGGGCGAGTCGCTCCTCGGAGAGCCCAACGAGCGAGCGCTCGCGCGTCCTGCCGATGACCTCGGGCTCGGCTTCGCGCTCGAGGGCGAGACGCCGCGCATCGTGGCCATCGATCTGCCGGGCGGCGGCGGCCGCTGGGAAGTGCGGCGCGGCGATTTCCGTCAGAGCGGCCTGCCCCTGGACTTGGTTGTAGTGTCGAACGTGAGCCGCGCCCTGCGCGAGGAGGAGCGCCAGGCCTGGCAACGTCTGGTCCGCGTCCTGAGCCACGAGCTGAACAACTCCCTGGCGCCGATTCGTTCCATCGCCGGCAGCCTGACTTCGCTGCTCACTCGCGAGCCAAGGCCGGACGACTGGCTGGCAGACGCTCAACGCGGACTGGCAGTGGTCAGTTCTCGCACTGAGGCGCTGACACGCTTCCTGGAGGGTTACGCGACGCTCGCGCGCCTCCCCGCACCTCGGCTCGCGAGCGTCGCGCTCGCGCCGCTCGTGGAGCGAGTCGCCGGGATCGAGACGCGCGTCCGTGTCACCGTCATAGGCGGTCCGCCAGCGACCATCGAGGCCGACTCTGACCAGATCGAGCAACTGCTGATCAATCTGCTGCGCAATGCTGCCGAGGCCACACTCGGGACCGGCGGCCGGGTCGAGGTCGGCTGGCGCGTCACTAGCGGCCCGTCGCCCGTGCTCGCGCTATGGATCGACGACGACGGCCCCGGAATCGCCAACCCGGCGAACCTCTTCGTGCCGTTCTTCACCACCAAGCCGCAGGGCTCGGGCATCGGCTTGGCGCTCGCCCGCCAAGTCGCCGAGGCCCACGGCGGCACGCTGACGCTCACCAATNNGCCGCGCCGCTGTAATCTTTGTTAGGCTCGCTCGTATTGAACAGGTAAGGGGAGGGCATGACTGAGGCCCGCGCCGAAGAAGTCAAGCTTCAGGAAGACCGCAATGACACTCCGACCAGGGAACTCGACCGTCTGTTTCGCGAGCACGCCCCGAAGATCAACGGCCTGTGCCGATACCTCCTGGGCTCGCGCGACGCTGCGGAGGACGCCGTGAGCGAGGTCTACGTGAAGGCGCGGCAGGCCCAGGTCCTCTACGACCCGCGTCACTCATTCGCCGCCTGGATCATGAGCATCGCGCGTCACTACTGCTTCGACCTCTTGCGCCGGCGGCGCGTCGAGGCACGCCTGTTCACAGCAGACGAGATCGACGCGGACGCACTCCCGGACACGGCCGCACGCGGGCAAACGCCCCTCACGCGCGTCGTCGATCGCGAGTCGCGCCAGGCCGTGCGCGCGGCGATCGAGCGGCTCCCGCGCCATTACCGGCTGCCACTCGTGCTGCGCTACTACGAAGAGCTCGCGTATGACGACATCGCGCGCGAGCTGGGCGTCACGCGACAGGACGTCGCCACGCTCCTGTTCCGCGCCAAACAGAAACTGCGCGCCGCGCTCGCACCGGCCGCGCCAACGGAGGGGGCATGAACTGCCGACCCGAGCTGGACTGTCTCATGTACGTCGACGGCGAGCTGCCCGCGGACGACGCTTCCGCGTTCGAAGCGCACCTGCCGCTGTGCGCGAGCTGCCGCCAACGCGTGGCTGCGCTGCGCGATGAAGCGGAGCTCATCCGCGAGATCGTCCAGCGGCCGGAACAGGTGAGCGTGCCTTCGCCGGCATCGGCCCGCACCGGCCTGCTGTGGGCGATGCTCGCCCTTGTCGCTGTCGGCGCAGGCGTCAACGCTTGCCTCGACATCCTCGCGCAACTGAACACCCAGCTCGGCTGGCTGAGCCCACTGTCCGAGGAGCAGCACATCTCGGCTCTTCTCAGCCTCGCCTTCTGGCTTCCCAAGGAGGGACTGCCCATGCTGCTTACAGGCTTCGCAACGCTCACCATCGCCCTGCTCGGCTTCTTGAGTCTCCGTCTCGTCAGGCGCCGCCCGCTCGCTGTAGTGGCGGGGCTGCTCTTCCTGTTCGCTGCAACGCTGCCCGCTTCCGCGACTGAGATGCGCGTGCCCGCGCACGGCGCGAGCGGCATCGTCGTCATCCCAGCGGGCGAGACGATCGACGACACGGTCATCGCCCTCGGCCAGAGTGTGGTCGTCGACGGCACGATCAACGGCGATCTCATCACTGTCGCCGAACGCGTGCGCATCGCTGGTGAGGTGCGCGGCTCGCTCATCATGCTCGGAAAGGGCCTCAGCATCGATGGCACGGTGCTGGGCGACGTGTATTCGGCGAGCCAGACCCTCGACGTGCGCGGCAAGGTCGAGCGCAACGTGCACGCGGCAGCCGAGAGCCTCGATATCGCCGCGGGCGCGAGCGTGGCGCGCGATGCCTACCTGGCCGGCCAACACGGCAGCGTCAGCGGCACGATCGGCCGCGACCTGCACGCGGCCGGACAAGGGTTCGCGGTCGCCGGACAAGTGGGGCGCGCCGTCACGTTCGGCGGAGACGGCCTCGAGCTCACTCCCACGGCGCGCATCGGCGGCAACGTCACGGCCTACGTCCGCCACGCTGGCGCCGTGTCCCGCGCTGCTGGCGCGCAGCTCGCGAGCGAACCGCAGATCCACATCAGCGATTCCCACCACAAGGGTGGTCCGCCCGCGCGCAGCCGATGGCTGACGCTCCACTTCTACTTCTGGCAGGCCGTGCGCCTGGCCGCTGCATTCGGCCTGGGACTACTGCTGTACTGGCTGGTTCCGGCCCTCTTCGAGTGGCCCACGCCATCCACAGGACGCCTGCTCAAGAGCGCGGGCATTGGCTTTCTCGCACTCGTAGCAACGCCGATCGCCGCAGTCCTGCTCGCGATCACGCTGGTTGGCCTGCCCGTCGCTGTGCTGGCCATGGGCACGTGGCTGGTCGGCCTGTAC
>PMCG01000013.1 GCA_003155335.1 Acidobacteriota bacterium | reverse complement strand
GCCACGTCGCGGTACTCCCGCGGCACCGAGCGCAGGGCTTCTTCCGCCGTGCGGATGATGGTCGGCAGGATCATCGCGGCGAGCGAAAGCCCACCGGACAGGATGGACCAGCCGAACCCGAGCATGACGACGAACAGGATGAAACCGAACAGCCCGAAGATGATCGAGGGTACGCCGGCGAGGCAGTTGATGCCGAAGCGGATGGTCTGCGTGACGCGGCCTTCGATGGTGTACTCCGCGAGGTAGATCGCACTGGCCACGCCCAGCGGTCCCGCGATCCCCACCGCGACAAAGACCATCATCAGCGTGCCCACGATGGCGGGCAAGATGCCCCCCTCGCGGCCCATGTCCAGGATCGGCTGCGTCAGGAAGGCCCACGAGAGGTTGCGGAACCCGCCGGCCAGCACGAAGCCGACGACGAAGACGAGCACCGCAAGCGCCGCGGCGCACGACAGCATCAGCGCCGTCTTGGCGATTCTCTCGGTCACGACAGGCGAGACGCGCATCTTCTAGAACCGGCGCCGCGCCACGCGCAGGGCGATTGCGTTCAGGATCATGATGAAGAAGAAGAGCACGACGCCCGTGGCAAAGAGGGCCTGCCGGTGCTCGCCCACGGCGTAGCCCATCTCGATCGCGATGTTGGCAGTCAGCGTGCGCGCGGAGTCCAAGATGGAGTTGGGGATCTGCGTCGCGTTGCCCGAGACCATGATGACCGCCATCGTCTCGCCCACTGCGCGCCCCATGCCCAGGATCACGCCCGCCAGGATGCCGGAGCGCGCCGCAGGCCACTGAACGCGCCACAGCGTCTGCCAATCCGTCGCACCCAGCGCCAGCGCGCCTTCCTTGTAGCGTCGCGAGATGGCCTGGATCGAGTCCACAGAGACGCCCACGATCGTCGGCAGGATCATGATGGCCAGCACGCAAGAAGCCGCGAGGATCGACAGCCCTGGCCCTCCCAAGTGGCGGCGGATGAGCGGGGCCAGCCACATCACGCCCATGAATCCGTAGACCACCGACGGGATCCCGGCCAGCAGCTCGATGGCCGGCTTGAGCACGCTCACCCACTGCCGCGGCGCGAACTCGGCCAGATAGAAGGCGCACGCGACGCCCAACGGCACACCCAGCGCGAGCGCGCCAGCCGTCACCAAGAGCGAACCGACGATGAAAGGCAGGATCCCGAACTGTCCAGCGAGCGGCGCCCACGTGGTCCCGAAGAGGAAGTTCCCGAGGCCGCTCCTGGCCATGATGGGCACGCCCTCCTTGAAAATGAAGATGGCGATCGCCGCCAGGACGGCGGTCGACGAGCACGCCGCGAGGAAGAGCAGTCTTGCGATCCAGCGATCCATCGATCACTTCGCGCGGATGAGGCCCTCGTGCTCCAGAATGCCTTGCGCCTCGGGAGAGAGCACGTAGTCGACGAACTCCTGCACGTGTGGCGCCAGCGCTCCACGCGTGAGGAAGAATATCGGCCGCGCCAGCGGGTAGGTGCCGTTCGCGACGTCGGCGTTGGTCGGATCGACGCCGTTGTACTTGAGCGCCTTGACTCTCTTGTTCACCAGGCCGACAGAGACGTAGCCTACCGCCGCCGCATCGCTGGCCACGGCCTCGCGCACCGTGCCGTTCGAGTTCTGGAAGAGCGACCCGGCGGCGAGGGCCTCGCCTGCGAGCACGAGCTTGTCGAACGAGCGCCGCGTGCCACTACCCTCCTCGCGCGAGATGACGCGGATGGCGGCATCCGGCCCACCCAGGACCTTCCAGTTCGCCGTCTTGCCAGAGAAGACGGCGCGCGCCTGCTCGGCGCTCAGGGCCACGACGGGATTCTTCGGATGGACCACGATCGCGATGCCGTCGCGCGCGACGATGGTGGCGCTGAGCGCCTTGGCCTCGTCCGGCAGTTGCAGCAGATCGGCCATGCCGATCTCGGCAGCTCCGGAAAGCGCGGACTGAATGCCGACCGCCGAGCCGCCGCCCTGCACGTTGACCCGCGCGCCGGCGTGGGTGGCCATGTAGCGTTCGGCGAGCTTCTCGGCGAACGGCTGAAACGCCGTCGAGCCAGCGAGCGTGACCGAACGCCCCGTCGAGCGCGAGCAGCCGCTGCCCAGCAGCAGCCCAAGCACCGCCAGCGACGTACACACTGGCATGGTTCCCTTGCTTCGTGTCTTCATCCGCTCCTCCAGGCCGCTCCGCGGTGACCGCAGCGGTCTCCGCGATCTCGTCGTGACTGCGCCGTGCCACAAACGGACGTTGGAGAGCGGCTGGTCCCCCACCGGTGCGCGGAATGTAAGCATACCTCGCCCTGGCTCCACAACTCCCGCGCTTCGATTCGAGCAGGCCGCTTGACGTGGTTCGGCGACGGGCTGTAATGTCGTGTTCTCGGAGAACGACATGGAACGCCACTACCTCGACGCCGAGCTGCAAGCGCTCAAGAACCGCCTGCTCAACATGGCCGCCCTGGTCGAGGAACGCACGCACCAGGCCCTCCAGGCGCTCGTCGAGCGCCGGCCGGAGCTGGCCGAGAGTGTCGTCGCCGGCGACACGGACGTCGACGTTCTGCAGATCGAGATCGACGACCGCTGCTTGAAGCTGCTCGCGCTGCAGCACCCCATGGCCTCCGACCTGCGCCTGATCACCGCGGCCATGAAGATCAACGCCGATCTCGAGCGCATGGGCGACCAGGCCGTCAACATCGCCGAGAACGCGCTCAAGCTAATTCAACTGCCGCTCCTGAAGCCGTTCATCGATCTGCCGCGCATGGCCGAGAGAGCCGAGCGCATGACCCGCGACAGCCTCGACGCGTTCGTCAACAGGGACGCGGCTCTCGCGCGCAGCGTCCTGGTAAGCGACGACGAGGTGGACGACCTCAAGGACCAGATCTTCCGGGAGCTGCTGACTTACATGATGGCCGACCCCTCGACGATCGAGCGTGCGCTGGCGATCATTCTCGTGAGCCGCTCGCTCGAGCGCATCGCGGACCATGCGACCAACATCGCCGAGGACGTCATCTTCGTGATCGAGGCCAAGGACGTGCGTCACCACCACGAGGAANNGGAGGACGCGTGAGCCTGGGCGTGCGCATGAGCCTGCGCACACGGATGGCCGTCACCGCCGTGGCTGCCTCGGCGGCCGCGCTCACCGCCGTGCTCGTCCTAGTCGGCCCAGGTCTGCGTGCCCGGGCGGCGGCGCGAGAACGCGAGACGCTGCTCGCGGAGGCGCGGCTCATGGCGCGCGTCGCCGAGGAGCACCTCGGACGCGGGGGCAGCCTCGCCGACCTGGACCCGATCGTGGACGCCGCCGCCGGCGAGGTGCGCGCGCGCGTGACGATCATCGCCCTCGACGGCCGCGTCGTCGCCGATTCCACCGTCTCAGGGCCTGACCTCGCGGCGCTCGAGAACCACGGCCAGCGACCGGAGGTGCGCGAGGCGCTCGCCTCCGGCGCGGGCAGCGACGTGCGCCACAGCGCCACGACCGGCGAGGATCTCATGTATGCCGCCGTTCCCGTCCACCTGGGAAAAGACGTGCACGCGGTGGCACGCGTGGCGCATTCACTCGCGGACATCGACGAGCAGGTGCGTGAGCTGCGCCACACCGTCGTGCTTTCGCTGCTGCTTGCTTTCGCCATCACCACTGCCCTTTCGGCGCTGTTTTCGAGCTCTCTGGTCGGACCGCTGCGCGAGATCATGCAGGCCGCACGGCAACTCGCCGCTGGCGATCTGACCACCCGCATCCGGGTGCAGCGCCGTGACGAGCTGGCCGAGCTGGCAGGCATCCTCAATCATGCGGCAGCGCAGCTGCAGCAGCGCGTGCTGGAGCTAAGCCGCGACCACGCGCGCACCGACGCCATCCTCTCGGCCATGGAAGAGGGTGTGCTTGCCGTGGATTACAAGGGCCTGGTCTTGGTCGCCAACGACGCGCTGCGCCAGCACTTCGACCTGAGCGAGCCGCTCGGTCGCCACTATCTCGAAGTGGTGCGCCAGCGCGAGGTGAGCGAGATCATCGAGGGTGTGCTGCAAGACGGGGAGCGGCGCACGAGCGAGATCGAGGTGCCTCGGCTGCACCTTGTCTTCGCGGTCACGGGTGTGTCTTTCCCTGGCGCCGACGGCCTGGCCCCGGGCGCGATCCTGACCTTCCACAACACGACGGAACGGCGACGGCTAGAGCGCGTGCGGCGCGACTTTGTCGCCAATGCCTCGCACGAGCTGCGCACGCCTTTGACATCGATCCGCGGTTTCGTGGAGGCGCTCGAGGACGGCGCTGCCGCTGACCCGGCGCTGGCCACCCGGTTCCTGGGCAAGATCCACGCGCAGGCCGATCGCATGGCGGCGCTGGCCGACGACTTGCTCGAGCTCTCGCGCCTGGAGTCCGAGGAGCGGGCGCCGAACTGGACCAACGTGCGGCCAGGCGCTGTTGCTGCCGAGGTCGCTGCCTCGCTTGCGGCACTCGCCACCGAAAGAGGCATCGCGCTGGCGCAGCGCGACGAGGGCGCGCCGGAGGTCGTCAGCGACGCGGAGTGCCTGCGCCGCATTCTGGAGAATATCGTCGACAACGCGCTCAAGTACACGCAGGAGGGCGGGCGCGTCGAGGTCGTCGCGTCCCCCGCCGATGGCGGCGGCGCGGTCGTCGAGGTGCGCGACAACGGCCCGGGCATCGCTGCCGAGCACCTGCCGCGCATCTTCGAGCGCTTCTATCGCGTGGACAAGGCGCGCAGTCGCGAGCTCGGCGGCACCGGGCTTGGCCTGGCCATCGTCAAGCACCTGGCCGAATCGGTTGGCGCGCGCGTCGAGGTCGAGAGCCGACCCGGCCGCGGCAGTTGCTTTCGATTGCGGATCCCGCCGACCCACGACTAGCCGCGA
>PMCG01000372.1:4706-6145 GCA_003155335.1 Acidobacteriota bacterium | reverse complement strand
GTGCGCATCATGCGCAGCGCGTCTCCAGCCTCCCAAATGTCTCCGTTACCCAGCACCGGGATGCGCGTGACCGCCTGCTTGAGTCGCGCGATCGCCTCCCAACGCGCGTCGCCGTCGTAGTGCTGCGCGGCCGTCCGGGCGTGAAGACCGACAGCGGCACATCCTTCTGCTTGTGCGATGCGGCCGGCGTCCAGGAAGTTCTCGCGCTCGTCGTCCAGACCGATGCGGAACTTGATGGTGACCGGCACGGCGCCCGCGGCTGCGACTGCGGCGCGCACGATGGCGGCCAGGAGGCGCGGCTTGGCAGGGATGGCCGCTCCGCCCCCACGGCTCGTGACCTTGCGGACAGGGCAGCCGAAGTTCATGTCGAGGTGGTCGATGCGACCCTCGCCCACCAGGACGCGCACAGCCTCGCCCACGTAGCGTGGGTCAACGCCGTAGAGCTGCAGGCTGCGCGTCGTCTCGGTGGGATCAAAGCTCGCGAGCAGCAGCGTCTTGCGGTTGCCCTCGACCAGTGCCCGTGCCGTGATCATCTCGCTGACGTAGAGGCCCGCGCCGAAGCGACGGCACAGAACTCGGAACGGCGGATTGGTCACGCCCGCCATCGGCGCCAGGACAACGGGTGGCCAGACAGTGAGCGGGCCGATCACGACCGGCCGGAACTCGCCGGTCCTTGCCGGCGGCACGTCGCGATTGAGCGCGCTCTTGTAGATCTCGTCCATCGTCCCTACATCATCCGCTATGATCTCAGGCGGATGAAACGAGACCTCGACGCCTTGACCGCGCGCGAGCACGACGTCGTCGTCGTTGGCGGCGGCGTCATCGGCGCAGCCGTGGCGTGGGACGCGGCCCAGCGCGGCCTGCGCGTAGCGCTCGTCGAAGCTGCCGACTTCGCCTCGGGCACCTCCAGCAACAGCCTGAAGACGATCCACGGCGGGTTGCGCTACTTGCAGTCACTGGACCTGGTGCGCATGCGCCAGTCGATCGGCGAGCGCCGCGCCCTGCTGCGCATCGCGCCGGAGCTAGTGCGCCCGCTGCCGTTCGTGGCGCCACTCTACGGTCACGGCAAGCGCGGCCGCGAGGCATTTGCGTTTGGTCTACGCCTCAACGAGTGGATTTCTTTCGACCGCAATCGCGGCGTCTCCGTTGAGCGCAGCATCCCTGCCGGACGTCTGCTGTCTCGCGCACAGGCGCTCGATCTCGTGCCGGGCGTCGATGCGGCCGGTCTCACCGGTGGTGCGCTCTGGTGCGACGCCCAGGTCAGCGACAGCGAGCGCCTGATCCTCGCCTTCCTNNTGACGTGGAAAGCGGCGCCGACGTCGAAGTCCGCGCGCGCGTCGTGCTCTCGGCGGCCGGCCCGTGGACGGAAGAGCTGCTCACGCTGGCCCGCATCGAACGCCCGCGGATCCCGTTGCTGCGCGCCGTCAACGTCGTGGTCA
>PMCG01000372.1:0-4695 GCA_003155335.1 Acidobacteriota bacterium | reverse complement strand
GTCGACGCGCTGCTCGGCGACGCGCGGCGCGCCTTTGCCTGGGCAGATCTGAATGCGGCGGACGTGGCGTTCGTGCACTGTGGCCTCGTGCCGGGCGAACGCAGCGCAAGCGGTCTGTGGTCGCGCGATCTCATTCGCGATCACAGCCGCGACGGAGCGCCCGGCTTGATTGGCGTCGTCGGAGTCAAGTACACGACCGCGCGTGCCGTCGCGCAGGATGCCGTCGACATGGTCTTCCGGCGGTTGGGGCGGCCTTCGCCGGCGTGTCGCACGGCCGTGACGCCGCTGGTCCACGCGCGCGCGCTCGACGGCGGGGTCGGCGAGCGCACATCCCGCGCGGTCGAAAGCGAGATGGCGTTGCATCTGAGCGACGTCGTGCTGCGGCGTTTGGACGTGGGTGGGTCTGGCCGCCCGCCCGAGGGACTCCTGGGTGAAGTCGCCGAGCACCAGGCGAACCTCTTGGGCTGGAGCGGCGAGCGCATCCGCGGCGAACGGCAGACGCTCGACGATCGCTTCGCCCTCGGCTTACTGGCCCCCGCCGCACAGGCCTGACGGCCGGGCAGCGCGAGTCCAGCACGCGTACAATCGCAGGAGCAGGGTCGCCCAGCAGGGCAGGGAGAGTAGGCGATGGCCCCGGGACAGGCGAACGCGCAGGACCGCGCCATCCGAGTGCTGTTGTCGCTCGCCGAGGACCTGTCGGTCGAACGCGATGAGCACGGCCTGCTCCGCTCTGCGCTCGCTCACATGGTCGAGGATCTGGACGTCAGCGGCGGCATGGCGTTCCTGCTCGACAGCGCGGGGCGCCTGCTGCCGGTAGCCGAGACCAGCGCGACAGAAGAGCAGGCCACGCCGGCGTTCGATGCGGCACAGGCGGTCGTCGAGAGTGAGCGCTCGGTCCTGCATGAGCTGCCGGAGTCGGGCTGGTTGGCTGCGACGCCGCTACGCAGCGGCCGGCGGCCGCTCGGCGCGCTGGTGCTGTTCTGCCGCGACGGAGAAGCGCCGGCGCCCGAGGCGGAGCTCCTGGAGGCGCTCGGCAGGCAAGTCGGCACGGGGCTCGAGAACGTGCGTCTCTTCGCCGAGCTGCGTACGACGGCAGCGCGCGCCGAGACGCTCCACCGCATTGCCTCGGCCCTGACCGTCAACATGGACCTGCGCGCGGCCCTGCCGGTGTTGGCGAAGGAGATCGCGGCGTTGATCGAGCATGACCGGCTGATCGCCGGCTTTGTCAACGACTCCGGCGATTACATCGAGATCGTCGGTCAACCCGAGGGCGCGACTTGGGGCTTGGGAGAGGTCGTGCCTGTGGTCGGCAGCGGGCCAGGCTCAGTCGTGTTAAACAGCAAGGCCATCCTGCAGCAGGATCTGCTGCGCAGCCACCGCTTCATCGAGGACATGCGGCTGCTCGAAGAGGGCATTCGCTCCTACGTCCTGCTACCGATCGGCGCTCGCGGGCGCAGCATCGGCGTGCTGGGCTTCGCCTCGCGACGCGTCGCCGCTTACGACACGCGCAGCCTGGAGGCCATTCAACCGGTGGCCGATGCCGTGGCGCTGGCCCTCGAGAACGTGCGCCTGTTTCAGAAGACGCGCGAGCTGTCGATCACGGACGAGGTCACGCCGCTGTTCAACTTCCGCCACTTTCATCAGATCCTGGCGCGCGAGCTGAAGCTGGTGGACCGCTACAAGTCGGTCCTGGCCTTGATCTTCATCGANNGACCGCTTCAAGCCGATCAACGACCAATGGGGTCACCTGCGCGGGAGCCGCGTCCTGCGCGAGGTCGGCTTCCTGGTGCGCTCAGCCGTGCGCGAGACCGACTATCCGGCGCGCTACGGCGGGGACGAGTTCTGCGTGATCTGCCCGCAGACCGACGAGGCGGCGGCCGTCGAATTGGCGGAGCGCGTCAGGGAGCTGATCGAGGGACACACCTTCTTGCAGGAAGAGGGCATCAACGCGCGCTTGGGCCTGTCCTACGGCATCGCGGTCTATCCTCGGGACGCGCAGAGCAAGGACACGCTCATCCGCGTCGCGGACGAGCGCATGTACGCCAGCAAAGAGGCGCGCAAGGTCGGCCGCACCTGAAACGGCCGCGGCAGCGCTCGGCTCGGCTGGCTCAGGACGAGATGTGGATGCGCCACTCGATCCGCAGACGTCGCACCCAGGGGTGGGTCCCATCGGTTTGCGTCAGCGACATCGGGCGCTGCAACTGTCCGATCAAGTGCAGGGACGACGACCGCCCCGTGCCCATGGCGATCTCGCCGCGGTGCCCCTCCCAGTCGGTGTGCCAGGGAAAGTCGTCGGTGTTGTAGGCGCCTAGCGTCGCGTCGCGCTCGATGTGTGCGTACACGTACTCAAAGCGGGCGCGCGACTGTGGCAAGGCGCCGAGTACGATGCCCAGCCACAGGCCGTGCCTGTTCTCCTGAGCTTGCGTGTTGATACAGTAGTCGAACACCAGCTCGCCCGGCGCCTGGCCTCCGCCGTGCATGCGCGCCTGCAAGTCGACGATGCGAAACTCACTGAGAGCCAGACCGCCGAGGGCTCGACTGTTTTGGCGGAACAGGCGCGTGTCCAGGCCGTTGGCGTCGTTGTAGTCGGTGTACTGCAGGACCGAGCCGTTCAGTGCGAGCTTGGACTGCGGCCCACCTTTGATCTCAGCCGTGGCGGAGAGCAACACCATGTTCGTCTTTTCGTCGGTGAAGGGATGACTGCCGCGCGCGGCCAGGCCGGTGAGCGCCAAGCGTGACAGTTCTCCTTTCGGCTTCAGCTCCAGCGTCACCGCACCCCCTTGCGGCTTGAGGTCGGCGTCCCAGAGCATCTCCGTCAGCGGCACAGGCATCTTGAAACGCCCGCCTTCGATCCGCAGCCAGCTCATGGGGATCAGGCGCAGGTAGGCCAGGTCGAGCCGTGCCCCGCGCGTGCGGTAGTTCTCGACATAGGTCCCGTTCAGCGGCACGCCTTCGACGTTGTCCTTCTGGCCATAGGCGAGATCAGCGCCACCGCCGACAAAGATCCACTTGCGCCCGATCTCGATGCTGGGAAACAGGCGCAGTTGCCAGCGCTTATCGTCGGGGGCATCGAAGTACTGCCGCGTGGTCCACTCTTCGCGGGCAAAGCCCTGAACGTCGATCTGATAGATCGAGGCTTGCGGGCCCTCGGGTCCCTTCAGCTTCGCCTGGGTGACCTGGGCGTGCGCCGGCACGGTTGCAGCGACGAACGTCAGCGTCGTCAGCAGCGATCTGCGCATCTTGAGCCTCGCGAGCTGCGGCTTGTGACCGACCCGGACCGCCGCGGGAGCTGCCCCACGCCGGCGACCGCCGACGAATTGTAGCCTGGATCATCCGCAAGGTACGCTGCCGCGTCGATCCGCGCGGCGCCACGACGCTTGTCCCGTGAGGGAGACGCAATCAGCGCGCCTCGCGGCCGACACGTGCTGCGAGCCACTCCGTCCATGCGGTCACACCCTCGCCCGTCTGGCAGGAGAGAGGAAAGTAGCTCGCGTCGGCGTTGAGCAGCGAGACCCCGCGTCGGAAGTACTCCTCGTCGAAGCGCACGTAGGGCTTGAGGTCGATNNGCTTGTCGTCGCCCTCGGGCACGCTCGCGATGACGACGTCGGCATGCGCTCCCAGCTTGAAGCCTGCCGGACAGACCAGGTTGCCGACGTTCTCGACGATGACCAGGTCCAGCGCTTCGAGATCGAGCTGTGCCAGGGCGTTGCCCAGCATTGCGGCGTCCAGGTGGCAGGCGCCGGCGGTGTTCACCTGCACCGCGGGAACGCCCTGGGCTGCGACGCGCTCGGCGTCGATCGTCACCGGGGCCGTGTCGCCTTCGACCACACCGATGCGCAGACGCGCGCTGAGCGCCTCGATCGTGCGCACGAGCAGGCTCGTCTTGCCAGCGCCAGGAGAGGCCATGACGTTCAGCGCGAACACGCCCGCGCCGTCGAACCGCGCGCGGTTCTGCTCGGCCAGGCGATCGTTCGCACTGAGGATCCTCTCGACCACCGGCACGGTCACGCGTGTCATGCGCATCCCTCGTCTTGCGCTTCCGCCGAGCGGGCGGCGGCCGGGCAGGCACTCTCAGTCTACTGCGCCGGCACACGCTGCCCAAGTCCGCCGACGGTCGCCGCTGGCGCGAGGCGCGCTCTGCGAACCGCCGGCAGCGGTGTCCGCACCAACCACCGACTGGTCACCCCTTGTCACGAGTCGCGTTGGCTCTGATCGCTTCGAATGGTCTTGTTCGGATCGACCGTGGGCGGCATCGGAGTCAGCGCGATGACCACCACGAATGCGAGAAGAACTGAGAGGCAGGCCACGGTGAGCGCGAGCGCCCTACCGTGCCAGAGCCCTTCCAACCAGCCCCGGATCTCGGCGGCCAGGACATTGGCCGTGCCGCCGTAGACCTCCATCTGCCGCAGATACTGTTTCGAGTCCTCTGGCCGGTCGCCAGGAAGATCGCCCGGTGGAGTTGCGGTGACGTAGATGAGAAGCGCTGCTGCGAACCCGGCCAGCAGGATTCCCGCGGCCACGGTCCTCCGCCGCGCCTGAAGGAAGCGCGTGAGGCCTTCGTGCCGCAATGGAGCCGTCGTCATCGGAGGTGACTGGCGAGGGATGCGCGTCTCGATAGCGAGCCGAGCCTGCGGACGCAGGCTGGGACATTCTACCCGCGGATGGCAGTACCGTGGTCAAGTCGCCGACGCCGCG
>PMCG01000285.1 GCA_003155335.1 Acidobacteriota bacterium | reverse complement strand
GCGGATCAGCGACTGCGCGGTCTGGCGGTGTCGTGGCGTCCACCTGCGAGAGAGCAGCGTAGGCGTTGTCGTCATACCAATCGGCGCACCACTCCGCCACGTTGCCGGCCATGTCGCACAGGCCGAATGCGTTCGGTGGAAAAGACCCAACGGGCGCGGTGTAGGCGTAGCCGTCGTCATAGCCCGCGACGACGGCCCAGTTCGGCGAGACGCGCTTCGCCGACTCGTCGGCCACGTTGGCCTGGCTGATGCCCTTGACACGCGGCGTCGGATCGTCTCCCCAGACGTACTTTCTTCCCTCTTCCCCGCCGCGCGCTGCGTACTCCCACTCGGCCTCGGTGGGCAGGCGGCCTCCGGCCCAAGCACAGTACGCCTCCGCGTCATACCAGCTCACGATGACCACAGGATGCGTGGCGTCCTGCGCAAAGCCGGGCGAACGCCAGGTCACCCCCTCTTTTCTCACCGCTTTGCTGCCATCGAAGAAGGGGCTCCAACCGTCCATCTCGGCCGTGGTCTTGTACCGCGCTTCAGTGACGAACCGAGAAAAGGCCTCGACCGTCACCTCGGTACGGCTCATCCAGAACCCCTTGGTCAGCCTCACGGCATGCCGTGGCGTTTCGTCCTTGCGAACGTCGGCGTCGCAGTCGCTGCCGCCCACGCACCCCATCTGGAAGACCCCAGGCGGGACGAAGACGTACTCGAGCCCGTCCTTCTGCTTCCTCGGTGCGTTCGTCTGCGCGGCACCGCGCCGTTTGGCGTTCCTCTCTTCTCCTCGGGCGATCAAGCTACCGGCCGCGAGCAGGATCACGAACGCGAGTGTCGGACGGCGCAGTTGCATGAACATCATTTCCCTGGCACCGATCGCCGCACGATTATCGGCCGGTTCGTCAGCTGATTCCAGGATATGCGCTCTTGAAGTCCTGGGAGCTGGCACCTAGAATTCCGTCACCGTCGTCATGGCGCCGATTCGCGCCAGCGTAGACGGCGTCCAGCAGGCGCAGGACCTGCTCGTCGATGGTGAAGGCTTCCGATTGAGTNNGGCGTTTCTTCAAAGTACTGGCCGGCGCGGCCGCGCTGGCACTTGTCGGCCGGCTGGGGATGAGCGACCCCAAGAACACGGATGATCACGCGCTGTTTCGCGAGGTGCCTCCTGAACGGAGCGGCATCACCTGGGTCCACGACAACCTCCTGACGCCTCTGCGCTATCTCCCTGAAACCACCGGCGCCGGCGCGGCCTTCCTCGATTTCGACAACGACGGGTGGATGGACATCTACCTCGTGAACAGTGGACCGTGCGATCTCTACCGGCCGAGGATCCCGCTGGGAAACGCCCTCTACCGAAACAACAGGGACGGGACGTTCACAGACGTGACCGAGAAGGCCGGTGTCGCGGCCGAGACGTTCGGGATGGGCGTGGCTGTCGGCGACTATGACAACGACGGCTTCCCTGATCTCTACGTCACGTCTTACGGCAAAGCGATCCTCTACCACAACAACCGGGACGGCACGTTCACTGACGTAACCAGCCGCGCCGGTGTGGCAGCGCCGGGCTGGAGCACGAGCGCGGTCTGGTTCGACTACGACAACGACGGCCGGCTCGACCTGTTCGTCTGCAACTACGTGCGCTACGGGCTCGACACGCCGACTTCGTGCAGTGGCAGCGCGCACGGCAAGCGCTACTACTGCGTGCCGAAGATCTTCGACCCCACGTCCAATCACCTGTTCCATAACAACGGGGACGGCACGTTCACGGACGTGAGCGCCGCCACCGGCTTTTCCAAGGCGCTGGGCAAAGGGCTCGGGGTGGTGGCGACGGACATCAACAACGACGGGCTGCTGGACCTGTTCGTGACAAATGACACCGCGCCGAACTCGTTGTTTATCAACAGAGGCAACGGGCGCTGGGATGAAGTCGGGCTGGCTGCCGGCGTGGCCTTCTCCGCCAATGGCCAGGCGCGGTCGAGCATGGGCGTGGATGCGGCCGATTACGACGGCGACGGCTGGCAAGACGTGGCTGTCGGCAACATCGATCACGAGTTTTCCGCCCTGTATCGCAACAACAAGAACGACTCCTTCAGCGACGAGGCCCAGCAGAACGGCATCGCCACGGCGACGCAGCTCTTGAGCTGCTGGTCGATCAAGTTCATCGACTATGACAACGATGGCTGGCCCGATCTGCTCCTGGCCAACGGCCATCCCGACGACATGCTGGACGGCTCCGGCTATGGCGTGCGCTACAGAGAGCCGCTGCGGCTCTTCCACAATGAGGGCGGTCGCTACCGCAACGTCAGCGATGAGGCTGGCCCAGCGTTTCAGAGGGAGCTGACGGCCCGCGGTTTGGCAGCCGGGGACTACGACAACGACGGCCGCGTGGACGTCCTGGTCGCGAACAACGGCATGGCCCCGGTTCTCCTGCACAACGAAGCCGGGAGACAGAGCCATTGGCTGGGGCTGAAGCTCGAGGGGACGCGCTGCAATCGCGACGCGGTGGGCGCGCGGATCACGTGGTCAGCCGGTGGCGTTCGTCGTCAACGCCTGAAAACGGGCGGCGGCAGCTATCTCTCCTCCCACGATCCGCGGCTCGTGCTCGGCCTGGGCAGCGCCGTCAAGGTGGACTGGCTCGAGGTGAAGTGGCCCGGCCCCAGCACCCGCGTCGAGCGCTTCCCGAGTCTCCCCATCGACCGGTACGTGACGCTCGTGGAGGGCCAGGGCGCACCGGTCGCCTCTGAGACACAGGCACCCACCACCAAACGGCAGCCGTAGGGGCACGGCGCGCCGTGCCCCTACTCTTAGCCTACGGCTGCAGCTCCGTCGTGACGATCGCCCCGCCCATCGCCGCCAGCACCTCGACCGCCTTGACGACCTTGCGCGGCTCGGTCGTGACCCACAGCGTGATCTGACCGGCCTCGCCTTCCGCCGAGACCACTTCGACTTTCCACGCCTTGAACGTCCCAGCGGGCACTGTCACATCCTCGCGTCCCTTCACGCCGAGCCGCTTGAGAGCCACCTTCTGCCGCTGGAGGTCGAGGTTTCGGAACGTCGTGATGAAACCGTCGGCGAGCGGAAGCGCGGCGATCGTGTCACTGCCGGAGGCGCCGTCAGCGAAGATCGGGCCGCCGCAGTCGACGTTGATCGGCCGTGATTGGCCCGACATCGTCATCGAGCCCTCTGCCTTGCCATCCTTGAAGGCGACGTCGATCGCTACCGGTCCCTGTCGGACGCTGCGCTTGACGACGGCCAGGCTGCCCTTGCGCACCCACACCGTGTCGACCATTTCGCCCATCGGGAGCTTGGCCGCCGCGGTCACGGCCCACGTATCGCCCTCTTCCTTGATGGTGCTCGTGACCGAGATCGGCATGGTCTGGCCACCGGCCTCGATCTTGCCCTGATAGTTGGCCGTGGAAGACGCGAGGTCGGCGGCGGGCGTGGGCAGGCCCACTGCGGTGGGCTCGACCTTCGCCGCCAAGGCCACCGTCTTGGGGTCGACGGTGATCTCCTTCAGCCGCGCCGTAACTTCCGGGGTCGCGCCCTGCTGAAAACGCGAGTGAAGGTACGTGCCGAGGAACTTCTCGGCAGCGTCGAAGAACGCCATGTTGTTCACAGGCCGGACAAAACCGTGACCTTCGTCTGGGGCAAGTAGGTACTCTACAGGGAACCCTCGATCCCTGAGGGCGATGACGATCTGCTCCGACTCGGCCTTCTTCACGCGCGGATCGTTGGCGCCCTGCGCCACGAGTAGCGGCGTCTTGATCTTTTGTGCCGAGTTGAGCGGCGACTGTCTCTCGAGCCGCTGCTTGCCCTCGGGTGTGTTCGGATCGCCCATCCGCGCGTGGAAGATGATGCGCGCCGCCTCCCAGTAGGGCGGGATCGAGTCGAGCAACGTGATGAGATTGGAGGGCCCCACGACCGACACTGCCGCGGCGTAGACGTCGGGCGTGAACGCGACTCCAGCAAGCGTGGCGTAGCCGCCGTACGAGGCGCCCATAATGCCGACGCGTTTGGGATCAGCGATGCCTTCGGCAACAAGATGCTTCACGCCCCAGGTGATGTCGTCCTGCATCTTGTCGCCCCACTGCTTGTTGCCCGCGTTGAGGAACTTCTTCCCGTAGCCAGTCGAGCCACGGAAGTTGGGCTGCAAGACCGCGTAACCACGGTTGGCGAGGAACTGCGCGTAACGGTCGAAGCCCCAAGAGTCGCGCCCCCACGGTCCACCGTGCGGGAACGCGATCAGCGGCAGGTTGCGAGCAGGCACACCCATGGGCAGCGTGAGAAAGGCCGGGATCAGGAGGCCGTCGGACGAGGGATAGCTGATCGCTTTCATCGTCGCCAGGTACTCACGCGGGATCCGCTCGCGAATCCGGTACTGCAGGGTCAGCTGCTTGGTGCGGCGATCGAAAAGATACGTCTCACCCGGCTCGCGGTCGCTCTCTGCCGTGACCAGCCAGAGCTGATCGTCTGCCGTGGCCGAAGAGACCGTCACGTCCCTTCCTGAGAGCTTGGATCCGAGCAGCGCGTAGTCAGCCTCGATGGCCTTGTCGCGGAAATACAGCCGGCGCCGTTCGTCCTCGTAGCCTGTGGCCACCAACTCGTCGGTCGCCTCGGAAAAAGATGCAAAGCCGAAGTCGACGCGTCCGAGCGGATCGGACTCGACCAGCTCCTCGGTGCCGCTTGCCGGGTCGAAGAGCACCAGGCGCGAGAGGTCCACGCCCTCACCCTTGTTGGTCTGCATGTAGGCGCGCTTGCCGTCCTTGTGGAAGCGGTCGATGCTGCAGATCTCAAGGACGCTGCACGAAAAGACCTTGGTGAACTTGTCCGCGTCGGCGCGCAGGATCTCTGTGTCGCCGTTGTCAGCGATTCGTTGCGCCAGGCGCAACTGTCCCTCAAGGTCGAAGGCCCAGGCGGAGATGCGTTCGGTGTTCTGGCGCATGAGAACGCGCTCGCCGGTCGAGATCTTCACCTTGTAGAGGTCGTGCCAAGCAGCATCGCGATCGTTCAAGCCAATGTAGATCGCGTCCGGATCGCGCTTCGGCAGGGCGTAGATGTAGACTCGCGCGCCCTTTGTCGCCGTGAGGTTGCGCGCAGGCGGAGCCTCCTGGCCAGCTGGCGCGGGCGCGCCGGGGTCGACCGCGAAGACGTTGTAGTTCTCGTCCCCGTCCTTGTCCTGAACAAAGAGGATGTATCTGGAGTCCCGCGTCCAGAAGAAACCCGGGATCGGCCGCGTGGCCTCATCCGTCACGAGACGCGCTGCGCTGAAGGGCTCAGAGGTCTTCTTGACCCAGACGTTGCGCGTGTCCTTCCAGGGCTTGAGGAAAGCAATGAACTGACCGTCGGGCGAAAGCTGCGCGCCCGTGATCTCCGGGTTGCCGAAGAAGAGCTCGCGGTCGAGGAGCGGTGGCTGCCCCGCTCGCGTGGCGACTGCGCGGGACGCCTTCGTCGCGGGCGCCGCGCCCTTGGCTGTCTCGGCAGACCAACTCGGCAGTCCAAGGCCGCAAATCATCGCCACATGTCCCCCGACGTAGATCCACAACGCGCCGCATCCATTTCGTTTCATCTTGCCACCTCTCGAAGGCACTCTATAGACTCGTATTGCTCTTTTGGACTTCGCGTCGGTGATCGTATCATCGGGCGCGCGCCCGCCAGAAGCCCTGGGGACAGCAGCAGCGATCGCGGAGGCACAGCCCTCTCGACTGCGCGTCGGGCGCTTGCCTCGGCAAGGCGTCTTCACTCTGCAGCCGCGCGGACGGACACGATTACGGCGTCCGCTTCTTCTGAGGTGTTGGGCNNGCTCAGAGCACGCACGCATGGACAAGGGCACCGGTGATCCGCCATGGCGACCGTCTTCGATCTTCTGAGTAACCCGCTCGTCCTCATCATCGGAGGCGCGTTGGTCGCCTTCATGCTCTATCAGAAGCTTGCCCCGAACGTGAAAGTGCGGGTTCCGGGCAAGGGCCTGAGCTGGGACGCCGTGCTCGCGAAGCTCGGAGGACCCCGCTATGCCGAGGCCAAGCTGGAGCGCGCGGTTGCGGCGGCAAAGAAAAAGGACGGCGCGTTGGCAGCGGGTCGCATCTATGAGGATGTCGACCAGCTCCAGAAGGCCGTCGACGTCTATCTGGAGGGACAGGAAATCTACGCTGCCGCCGCTGTGCTCGAGAAGATGGGCAAGGCAGAGCGATCGGCCGAGCTGTTCCTTCAGGCTGGAGACTACAAGAAGGCGGCCCAGCTCTTCTCGGAATCAGGCAAGCCTGCGCGGGCCGCAGCGCTCTTCGAGGAGAAGGGCAACCGGCTCGAGGCCGCGCGCNNGGCTATCCCTCCAAGGCCGCCGAAGCCTACGAAAAGTGCGGCGCGCACAGCAAGGCCGCCGAGTGCTACGAACGCCACTTCATGGAGAACGTCTCCTACGGCACGACCTACTCTTCGACCGCCGCCTCTCCCGAACAAAAGAGCGCTCTGTTTGCCGGGCGTCTCCACGTGAAGGCAGGCGATCTTGACAAGGCCTTCCAGATCCTTGTCCGCGGAGGCTTCTTCAAGGACGGCGCCGACGTCGCGATGCAGCAGCGGCAGTTCGTCAAGGCCGCGGAGCTCTACTTGCGCGCCGAGGACATGGAACGCGCCGCCGACGCTTACGAGCAGGCTGGGGACCACGTCAAGGCCGCCAACTTCCGCGGCGAGGTGGCGCTCAAGGCAGACCGCGTGCCGGACGCGGCGCGCTTTTTCCAGGAGGGCCAGGATTACCTGCGCGCAGCCGAGTTGTTCGAGTCCGTCGGCATGCTGGCCGAGGCTGCCGGCGCTTACGAGGCAGGCGAGAGCTTCGCTGCCGCCGGATCGGTCTACGTCCGCGCGGGGCTCAAGGCGCGCGGCGCGGCGAGCTACGAGCGCGCCAGCGACTTCGAGACCGCGGCCAAACTCTACGAAGAGGCCGGCGAAGGCCGCAAGGCCATGGAGCTCTACGCCCGCGCGGGCCAGACGTTTAAGAGCGGCGAGGCGGCCGTCAACGCCGGCGACCTCGAGCGCGCGGTGTCACTCCTCCAGCGGGTGCCGCCAGCCGATGAGAATGCCCGCGCGGCGACCGAGTTGCTCGCGCAGACATTCCTGAAGCTCGGCCGGCCGCAGCTCGCCCTGGAACGGCTGAACAAGGCGCTCGCCGGCCAGCCCATCTCGGCGGCCAATCTCGATCTCAACTACTGGCTGGCCGTGACCCTCGAGCAAGTGGGACAGGGGCCCGAGGCCCTCGCGCTCTTCAAGAAGATCCTCGCCGAGGACCTCAGCTTCCGCGACGTCGAGTCGCGCGTGCACCGCATCGAGACCGGCGCCTCGCACTCCGGCCCGACGCCAGCCGCGCCCAGCGGAGCTGACCGCATCGGAAAGTACGTCNNCGCGACGTCGCCTTGAAGGTCATCACCTCCAGCCTGGCCGCGAGCCCGGAGCACCGCGCTCGCTTCCGGCGCGAGGCGCAGTCGGTCGCGCAGCTCAACCACCCCAACATCGTCACGGTCCACGACTTCGACGAGGTCGGCGACCACATCTACATGGCCATGGAGCTGCTCGAGGGCGAGGATCTCAGGCGTCTGATCGGGACTGCGGCCCTCAAGGACGTCGCTCGCGTCCTGTCCATCGCCGAGCAGATCTGCGACGGCCTCAGCTACGCTCACAGCAAGAACGTCATCCACCGCGACCTCAAGCCCGGCAACATCCGCGTCCTGCCGAGCGGGCAGATCAAGATCCTCGACTTCGGACTCGCGCGCCTGGGTGCGTCCGAGATGACTCAGGCGGGGATGCTGCTCGGCACGCCCAACTACATGTCGCCGGAGCAGGTGCGCGGCGAGCACGCCGACTTGCGCTCGGACCTGTTCTCGTTGGGCGCTGTGCTCTACGAAATGCTCACCGCCCGCAGGGCGTTCGATGCCGAGGCTGTGCCGGCCGTGCTCAATCTAGTCCTCACTCAGCAGCCCGAACCAGCGGCACGGCTCGTCGCCAACCTCTCACCGCTGGTCGCGCAGGTGGTCGACAAGGCGCTCGCCAAAGACGTCGCGCAGCGCTATCAGAGCGCGGACGAGATGAAGACGGCTCTGGGGCAGGCGCGCCACGCGTCCCCCGCCGCGACCGCACCCAGCGCTGCGACTCCGCCGCCGGCCCCGGCCGCTCAAGCCGCAGCAGCGCCGACGTCGGCCTCAACTCAAACGCCCGCGCCTGCCAGCTCTGGCCCGCCCGCGCGCTTCGCGCGTCTGGAAGAGATCGGACGCGGACCGCTGGGCCCTGTGTTTCGCGGCCAGGACCAGACCGACGGCAAGCAGGTCGCGCTGCGACAGATCCCTGCGGCGCTACTGGCCACGCCGAGCGCGACCGCCACGCTCGTTGCCGATCTCAAGGCAGCCGCGCAAGTCTCTCAACCCAACCTCGCGCGGGTCATGGGCTTCGTCGAGCTCGAGGGACACAAGTACGTGATCGGCGAGCTGGTGCCTGGCCGCACGTTCGCCGAGGCCATCGCCTCCGGACGCCGGCTGCCGTTCCCGCAGATACTCAGCCTGGGCAAAGTCCTCTGCCCCGCGCTCGCTGCCATCCACTCGAAGAAGCTGGTGCACGGCTCGATCCAACCGTCCAACGTCATGGTGGCACAGGGCATCGTCAAGCTCGTCGACCTCGGCTTGGCCAGCCTGGCAAAGACCCTGGCGTCGGCAACCGACTATCGCGCACCTGAGAAGCAGCTCGACGTCGCGGGGGACATCTACGCCCTCTCGGCCGTGCTCTACCATTTACTGACCGGAACGCATCCGAAGAGCCAGCCGCAGTTCGTCGCCGCGAGCAAGCTCGTGCCTGGTGTACCTGTGGCCTTTGACCAACTCCTTTTCCAGAACCTCCAGCCCACGCCCCAAGTGCGCTGCGCCAGCGCCGAGCAGTTCCTGCAGATGCTGTCGAGGATGGTGGCCTCGGCCTGACACCGCCGCGCGGCCAGCGCGCGGGGCTCAAGGTCCGTGGCCGTCACAGTCGAGCGCCGCGCGTACGAACGGCGTGACGACCTCGGCGCCGATGCGGTGGCCCGTCTCGTTCCAGTGGAAATCGCTGCGGTAGTACGGCGAACGCCCGCTGGCACCGGCACGCCTCAGCGCTTCGCGCGGGTCTGCGAGCGGGATCCCCAGCTCGCCACACACGGCTGCCAGCTTGTCCACGACTTTGTCCGGGTCCCAGCGCCGTCCGAGGCGGTATCGCTCGCGGGTCAACTCCCATTCGCGCGCGTCGACCTCGAAGATCGCAGGCACGTACAGCACGATCAGACGCGCGCCGTCGGTCTCGACCGCGCGCTTCAGGTCGCGCAAGAGCGCATGCGTCACGCGCCACATCTCCGGAACGCGCTCACCCACGCCGAAGACGGTCAGTTCTTCCGCTGGCGTGGGCATGCTCAGCGGCACGATCCCGAAGCGTGCGAGGGCACGATCGAGCGCAGGGTTCGCCTCGTCCAGGCGACTAGCGAGCAGGCGCAGGGCCAGCGAGCCGAGCCAGGGCGCCTGGGGCTGGACGCGCGCCAGGCGTTCCTCCAGTGTGGAAGGCTGGGGCGCAATCAGCGGCGTGTTCGTCAGGCGCAGGGCGTCCCCTTCCAGTGCGAAGAGCGGCTTGGGACCGCCGTTCACGCCCACGGGCATGAGGTCGTAGAGCAGGTCNNTTGTAGTAGAACATCAGCACGACTGCCTTGGCGCCGTAGCGCCGGCCTTCCTCGCGGTAGAAGAGATACTCCTGGTCGGTGCTGTAGGCCGCCGTGCCACCGTTGAGCGCCTCGCACGGCGC
>PMCG01000289.1:3569-5359 GCA_003155335.1 Acidobacteriota bacterium | reverse complement strand
GCGTAGGTCGACTTGCCGACGCAGATGGTGATGACGGTGCGCGGGATGCGAAAGTACTCGACCGTGCGCGCCAGGGCAAAGGAATTCGGCGGGATGATGCAGACATCGCCCTTGAAATCCACGAACGATCGCGGATCGAACGCCTTCGGATCGACGATGGTCGAGTTGATGTTGGTNNTCGGCGATGCGCACGTCGTAGCCGTACGACGACAGCCCGTAGGAGATCACGCCCTCGCGCACCTGTTTCTCGGAAAAGGGCTCGATCATTCTGTGCTCGCGCGCCATGCGCCTGATCCAACGGTCCGACTTGACTGCCATTGATCCCCCTTGTCGCTTGTGATCTGCTAGTCCTGTGACCGTGGTCCGAGCTCCTCCAGGCGCAGCTTGGCGTCGCGGTAGTCCGGCCTGAGCGTCAACGCCTGGCGGTAGTGCGAAGCTGCCCGCCGCAGCAGCCCCTCGCCCTGGAACAGCGTGCCCAACAAGTAGTGGGCTTCCGCGTTCTCCTCGTCTTCCTCCAGCGCGAGGCGCAGTTCCTCCTCGGCCTGGCGCAGCCATCCGGTGTGCTTGAGATAGACCTTGGCACGCAGCAAGCGCATGCGCTGACGCACCTTGCCCTGCGCAAACGCCAGCGCGCCGTACAAGAGCCCGACCGCTTCCCACGACTTGCCCTCTCCGAGCATGTGCTCGGCATCGTCAAGCGCGCNNTCGCGCAGGTCGCGCAGCGCGGGGTTGTGTTGTCCGTCCGGATGAAACATGCGCACCAGGCGATAGTAGGCGCTCTTGATCTGATCGCCGCTAGCGCTGGGCGGCACACCCAGCACCTCGAAGTGGTTGCGAGTGTGCAGCCCCGCATGCGCCTCGATCACGGCCGCGCGCAGCGCATCGACGGAGAGATTGCCCGAGGGTGAGACGTCGAGATACTCGACGATGCCTGTACAGAGCAGGCCGAACAGGCTTCGCTCCACGTCGCGCGCCGGGAGCGGCACGATCTCGATGACGCCGCGCGCCGGCGTCAAACCGTCGACACGCGACATGACGTAGCCGTCAGTCGGCGTGAGCGAGATGCGCTGGAAGCGCAGGAACGGGTCCGACGTGACGGCCAGCACGCGGTCGAGATCGCCCAGGGCGCGGCGGATGGCGCGCTCGCTGTCGACCAGCCTCACCGCCTCCAGGATCATCTCTCCGGTCGAGAGCTTCAGCGTGCGATCTTCATCGGCCGCCGCCACCCCTTCCTCGAAGCTGTAGACGCTCTCTTCCCAAGAGAACACGTCGAGCAGCACCTCGCGCACGTACAGAGCCAGTGCGTCCTCGAAGGCCTTCTCATTCACCAGGCTCATGTCTGCCAGGACCTTGCCGAAGCGCCGGCCCTTGTCGCGGGTGACGCCCGCGGCCTGGACGAGCTGGGCCCGCGTCAGCAGTCCGTCGCGCACCAGCACTTCGCCGAACTGCATGTCCGGGTCGTTGGTGGCAGCGTGCACGATGCGGCCCTTGTCGAAGCGCACGCTGCGCAGTGCGTCGCCGCGCGCAAAGTGCAGCAGCCCCGTTCGGCGACCCACGTAGAGATCGCGCAGAATCTCGGGAACGCTACGTCCAACGAGACTTCCCGCTGCCGCCCCGGTTGTCCCTGCGTCCATCACGCCCCGTCAGACCACGTCGATCGCGGCAAAGAAGTAGCCGATCTCAAAGCGCGCCGTCTCCGGTGCGTCGGAGCCGTGAATCGCGTTCGTTTCGATCGACTTCGCGAAGTCCTTGCGAATCGTCCCGGGCGCGGCCTTTGCCGGGTCTGTGGC
>PMCG01000289.1:1474-3470 GCA_003155335.1 Acidobacteriota bacterium | reverse complement strand
TCCTTTCCCCACGCGCCAGAACCGCGGCGCGCCGGTCACGCAAGATGCGTCAACCTGCCAGGGCCGTCTCAGCCGCTGCGACGTCCCAGGCGCCGCGCCACGTCGGCCCCGATGGCCGCGGGCGAGTCGACGATCGTCGCGCCAGCGGCGCGCAGGNNATCAAGACGACGGCCTCGGTCTGCTCGTCAGCCTCGAACATCTCCAGCGCCTCGCGGTGGGTCGTGCCCACCACCGGATCGCCGCCGATGCCTATGCACGTCGACTGTCCCAGTCCCAGAGCCGAGAGCTGCGCGACTGCCTCGTAGGTCAGCGTGCCGCTGCGGCTGACGACCCCGACACCGCCGGGCCGATGGATCGCCCCAGGCATGATGCCGATCTTGCAGCGCGCCCTTGGCGCGATGATCCCCGGGCAGTTCGGTCCGATCAGGCGCGTCGGCCGAAAAGCCAGCAGGGCCTTCACCCGCAGCATATCCAACGTGGGGATGCCCTCGGTGATACACACCACGACGCCCAGGCCTGCGTCGGCAGCCTCGATAATGGCATCGGCAGCACCGGCCGGCGGCACGAAGATGAGCGAGGCATTCGCGCCCGCCGCGCGCACCGCCTGCTCGACACTGTCGAAGATCGGAATGCCCTCGATGGTCGTGCCGCCCTTGCCCGGCGTGACCCCGCCGACGATCGCCGTACCGTACTCGCGACAAGCCACTGCGTGATAGGTGCCGTGCCGTCCCATGCCCTGCACCACCACGCGCGTGTGCTCGCCGACAAGGACGCTCATCGCGGGCCTCCTGCGGCAGCCACGACCTTTGCCGCTGCGTCGGCCATGTCGTCGGCCGTCTCGAAAGCGAGGTTCGACCCCCGCAGGATGGCCTGGCCCTGNNCTGCCAAGACGTCACAGCGCAAGATGCCGCCGAAGATGTTGACGAGTACCGCGCGCACGTCCGGGTCCGCGATCAGGATGCGAAACGCGTGACGGACCTGGTCCGCGCTCGCGCCGCCGCCCACGTCGAGGAAGTTGGCCGGGCTGCCGCCGGCCAGCTTGATGATGTCCATCGTTGCCATGGCCAGTCCCGCGCCGTTGACCATGCAGCCGACGTTGCCGCCCTCGAGCTTGATGTAGTTCAGGTCGTACCTGGCGGCCTCGACCTCCAAGGGCGATTCTTCTGAGGTGTCGCGCATTTCCGCCAGCTCGCCGTGACGGAAAAGCGCGTTGTCGTCCAGATCGAGCTTGGCGTCCAGGGCCACGAACCTGCCGTCGGCTGTCAGCAGCCAGGGATTGACCTCGACCAGCCCTGCGTCCAGCCCTTCGAAAGCGCGAAACACCGCGAGCAGGAAGTCCGTGGCAGGTGCCAGCAGGGCCCCGCCCAAGCCCAGCGCCAGTGCGACGCGGCGCGCCTGAAATCCGTGCAAACCTGCCAGGGGGTCGACGCTCTCGCGTACGATCGCCTCAGGCTCGCTGGCCGCCAGATCCTCGATGTTCACGCCGCCGCGCGCGGAGGCCATCAGGATGGGGCGAGCCAGCGCTCGATCGACCGTCACGGCCATGTACATCTCGCGACTGCCCTGGAGATCAAGCCCTTCTTCGATCAACAGACGCCGCACCACTCGGCCTTCGGGCCCTGTCTGCTGCGTAACGAGACGCGCCCCCAGCAGGTTGCGCGCGTGGGTCTCGACCTCGGCGAACGTGCGCGCGAGCCGCACGCCTCCGCCTTTGCCGCGGCCCCCGGCGTGGATCTGCGCCTTGACGACGACCGGGAGACCGATCTCATTCGCGACCTGGCCGGCCTCTTCTACGGTCCAGACAGCGCGTCCGCGCGGCACGGGCACGCCGTAGCGCGCCAGCAGGCCCTTGGCCTGATGCTCATGCAGCTTCACGCGCTAGCCTCCTATGACGGCCCAGTCGGAGCGAGACGACGCCCACTGGGCCGTGAACGCGAACCATCCGGGCGGGCTGCTCGTGGGCAATGCGCTAGTTTGGCGCCCCCGGCTGCGCGGT
>PMCG01000289.1:0-1366 GCA_003155335.1 Acidobacteriota bacterium | reverse complement strand
AAGGAAGGCAGTCTCTCGGCCAACAGACTCACGCGCAGCGCTTCCGAGCCACGCATCTTGCGCAGCAGGATCGCACCTGTGAGCAGATCGAAGATGATCGAGTGCAGCAGCGCCGGGATCTCGGCGTCCAACTCGTCGAGGAGCTGTTGGCGGCTGGCCTTCTCCTCGCTGACGAGCTGGTCGCTGCCGGCAGGACGATCCTCGTGCGGCCGTTCGAGCCGGCTGCGCACCGCATCTTGAATCTCGTGGCGCGCCTTCCAGACGTCGCGCGAGAAATCCGAGAGCAAGAGCTGCGTCTCGCCCGCGCCGAGCGCCCTGTCCAGCCGCCGGCGCGCCTCCACTTTCTCGAACGTGACGCCCTCGGAAGTCTCCCAGTAGGTGTTCGACACGCGGCCCTGCACGAGTAGAAGGATGGCGGAGCCCTTGCCTGTCTGGATCTCGAGCGTGCCCGTGTGCTGGCTCTCCTTGAGGCCCCCCAAGACCGCGTCGAGGTCGCTCGACCCAGAGACCTCGTCCTGCAGCTTGCGCCGCTGCGTGATGCCACGCAGCAGGTGTGCCACGTCCAGTGGCAGCTCGTAGACAGCGACACTCATGTCCGGATCCGGCGTCAGGCTGCTCAGGCGTTCGATGGCGGCCTGGCCGTTGTGCGCCACCTGGCCCTCGCGGAAGAGGGCATTCACCTCGCCGCCCAGATAGTAGAAGATCATGCCCATGGCGTCCGCGCGGCGCACCTCGGCGAAGCCGGTCAGTCCGACTTGCTGGCAGGAACGCAGCACCTCGCCGAGCGAGACGCTCTGATTGGAGAGATCGACCTGATGCAGAAGCTTGCTACCAGGGAATTTCATGATCACGCGCCGCGTGCGAGCAAATTCATGGTATGCGGCACGCACGCACCTGTCAACGCGGACCGGCGCCGTCCGGCGACTCCTGCGCCATGCGACTGCTGATCACTGGGGCCGCAGGTTTGCTAGGCGGCCGCCTGGCCGAGTGCTTGGCGACTCGCTTCGACATCGTCGCCGGCTACCACCTGGCGCTACCCCCGCCCGGTCTCAACACCTGCCATCTCGATGTCACCTCCGAAGCCGAGTTGCACGCAGCCGTCGCGCGCGTGCGGCCGGATGCGATCGTGCACAGCGCCGCCGTCGCCGAGGCCGATCGCTGCGAACACGCCCCCGAAGAGGCCGAGCGCATCAACGTCGAGGCCTCCCGGAAGATCGCGCGTCTCTGCCGCGCGGCCGGCATTCGACTGGTCGCCCTCTCGACCGATCTGGTATTCGATGGAAATGGGACCTCGTACGCCGAGGCCTCGCGCGCAGTTTCGAATCTGATCTACGGCCGGACGAAGCTCGCCGGCGAGGAGGCCATC
>PMCG01000121.1 GCA_003155335.1 Acidobacteriota bacterium | reverse complement strand
GTGCCCGGGGACGCAGGCGCCGTGCTCGTGCTCGTCGTGATCGGGTTCTCGGCCGGCTCGACGAAGTGACTCACGACGTCGCGCAGCCGCTCTTCCGCGCGACGCTTGCGCGCCTCGAGCTGGGCAAAGGCCTCGATCGCGCTGTCGGTCCCTTTCTTGAGCGTCTCGATCTCGGCATTCTTCTCGCGCAGGAACTTGTCGATCTCCTGTTGCACGGCTGTGACGCGCCCTTGGTTGCTCGTCTTCAGCTCTTCGAGCTCCTTCTGCTTCGCCGCCTCAAACGCGTCGAGCGCGCGGTCGCGGCGCACGGCGTCCTGGATGACGTCGGCCAGGGTCACGCCGGCCGCCTCGAGCGCGGTCAACACGGCCGTCGCGCGCACCTCGCGCCCGAGCGTGGCCAGGCGCTTGTTCTCGAGCATCTCGGCGACCTTGTCGATGCCGTAGCCGTGCGCCGGCAGCTCGATGCCGGCCTCGCTGTAGACCGCTGTGAAATCACTCGCGGCCGGTAGATCCGAGGCCGCGGGCTCCGGCGCCTCGACCGCACCGAGGGCGTCAGCCGGAAACTCCTTCGGCGTCGAGAGCGGCGCGGCTGCTGGCTCCTCGCTGTCAGCCACCACCAGGCGGACCCCCTTCTTGACGAAATTTCCGAGCGCTCCCATGCCTCGCCTCCGTTCGTAGCAGTCCGTGCCGCGTCCCTCGCACCGGTCAGGTGTCGGCAATTCGCGTGCGAGAAACGGCAGTCCCGACGCCCGTTCTAGCAACCTGTCCAGGGCCTGTCAAGGCGGCAGGAACCCGTAGCCGACCAAGCGTGGCCCCAAAGACAGAACGAGACTCGCTGAACAGCGCGGAACAGGCGGTGACGCGCCTTGTATGAGGCGTCGCACACGTCGTCCGCGGATCATTGACCGCTGTCGATTGTGCGGCGTACGATTGGGTCCAGACATCGTGCGGTTCTACCGGGACGCGACGCAGCCGTGCGGTGCTGCGGCCTAGGTCTCGGGCGCCACGCCCTGGGGAGCGACATGTGATGAGTGCCAGACAACCGGAAGCCTTCCTCGACCGCATCATGCACCAGTGGACCGGCGCGCGCATGACGGCGACATACCGTCTGGCCGTCGCCGGGCTGGCCCTGGTCGTGGTCTTGGCCGCGGCCGGCCGCGTGCTCTTCCTCGCCGGCCAGTCTGGCACTCTGAACGCAACGAGTCTGGCGCTTCTGGCTGGGCTGACGTTGCTGGGGGCATTCATCGCGTTCCTGACGCTGCGCTCGGTGCGTACGCCGATCGCTGCTGCGCAACAGAGCGACGCGACGGGCAGCCTGGCGCGGATTCTGCTCGACAACTTCATGGCGCACTTCCCCGGGAACGTCTATTTCAAGGACCGTGAATCGCGTTTCATCCGCATCAGTGACGCGATGAAGCGCTACTTCGGCCTGTCACACGAGGCCGAAGCGCTGGGCAAGAGCGACTACGACATGTTCGCCAACGAACACGCCCAGCAGGCGATGGCCGACGAGCGCGAGATCATGCGCACGGGCAAGGCGCAAGTCGGCTTCGAGGAGAAGGAGACCTGGGCCGACGGGCATGTCACCTGGGTCTCCACCTCGAAGCTGCCGCTGCGCGACGCACAGGGCAATGTCGTCGGTACCTTCGGCGTTTCGCTCGACATCACTGAGCGCAAGCGCGCCGAGGAAGCGCTCAAGGAATCGGAGGCCTTCTTCGACTCCCTGGTCAACAGCCTGCCCCAGAACATTTTCTGCAAGGACCTCGTCGGGCGCTTCACCTTCGGCAACCATGCTTTCTGCGCCACCAGCAAACGCAAGCTCGACGACCTGCTCGGCAAGACCGATTCCGACATCGCTGCCACGCCGGAGCTGGCGCGGAAGTACCGTGAGCAAGACGAGGGCGTCATGCGCACGGGTCAGTCGCTCGAGACGATCGAGGAGGTGCGCGGACCCGACGGCCAGATCGACTATCGCCACCTGATCAAGACGCCGCGCTACGATGCCGAGCGTCACATCGTCGGCCTGCAAGGCATCTTCTGGGACGTCACACGCCGCCAGCGTGCGGAGCAGGAGTTGATCCGTGAGCGCGATTTGCTGCGCGCCTTGATGGACAACATCCCGGACCCGATCTTCTTTAAGGATGCTGGCGGGCGCTACACGCGCGTCAATCTCGCTCAAGCGCGGTTGCTCGGGCTTTCCGCTCCCGACGAAGCCGTCGGACGCGAGGGGCTCGAGCCGGACGAGGTCGTCATCCTGCAGACCGGCGTGCCGCTGGTCAGCCACGTCGAGCGCATCGCTGCTCCCGACGGCTCCACGCGCTGGATGCTCACCACCAAGGTGCCCATCAAGGGTCAGAACGGCGAGGTGACGGGCCTGGTCGGGATCGCGGGCGACATCACGGAGCGCAAACTGGCCGAGGAAGCGCTCGATCGCGGGCTGGAGGCGTTTCTCGAGTTCGCGCGACAGGTCGCTGCGGGTGACCTGACGCGTCGCGCGCCGGAGGGCAACGACACCCTGGGACGCATCGGCCGTTCCACGAACACGATGCTCGACAACTTCGCCACAGCGCTTCGGCGTGCGCGCGACGCAGCGCTGTCTGTCGCCTCTGGGGCCGGCGAGATCCTGGCAGCGGCGCGCCAGATCGTCCAGGGAGCTCAGCGTCAGACGGACGAGGTGAATTCCACCTCAACCGCGGTCGAGGAGATGGCGGCCTCGATGTCGCAGGTTTCGAAGAACGCCGACGCGTCGGCGGACGCGGCGCAGACGGCGCAAGGATACGTGGACCAGGGCGACCACGCGGTGAGCGACACGTTCAGCGCCATGACGCGCATCGACGATACGGCGCGCCGCAGCTCCGAGAAGATGCGCCTGCTTGAGCGCCGCAGCACTGAGATCTCTGAGGTCATCGATCTCATCGACGACGTGGCCGCGCAGACCAAGTTGCTCTCGCTGAACGCCGCCATCGAGGCGGCGCACGCCGGCGAGGCCGGGTTGGGCTTCAACGTCGTCGCCGAGGAGATCCGCAAGCTCGCCGACCGCACGGCGCGTGCGACCAAGGACGTGGGCGCCTTGATCGAGGCCATCCAGACCGAGATCGCCGAGGCCCTGGCGGCGATGGAGAGTGGGGTGCAGGAGGTCGGCCAGGGACGCACGCTGGCCGAGCAGGCGCGCCAGACGCTGCAGCAGATCGCCAGCGCTGCCGAGCGCTCCGCTGAGCTCAGCCGCGACATCTCCGATGCTTCGAGAGAGCAGGCCAACGTCACGCGCGAGCTGGCCCGCACCATGCAGACGATCGCCAACATCACGGTCGAGTCCACGACCGGCGCGCAAGAGACAGCTCACACGGTCCAGGCTCTGGTCGAGATGGCCGAGCAACTGACCGCCGCGCTGGCGCACTTCAAGGTGCCGGCGGCACGCTAGCGTGCGTTTCCGGTGAGCCCGCAGCCGCTCACGAGCGGCCGGCGAGCAGACGCTCGATCAGGAGCCTGATCCTGTAAGGCGAGAGCGGCTTACCGAGGTATGCCGTCGCACCTGCGTCCAGGCCGCGCTGGATGTCTTCTTGGCTGCCAAGCGTGCTGATCAGAACGATGGGCGTCTTCCGATCGCCCAGTTCTTGGCGCACGCGGCGCACGAACTCGAGACCATCCACATTGGGCATGCGGATGTCGGTGAGGACGAGGTCGTACTGCTGCTTGCGCATACGCTCGAGCGCTGCCAGGCCATCAGGCGCCTCGTCGATCTGCGCATAGAGCAACGCCGGCACCTGGCGACAGGTCATAGCAAGCACCTGGCGCGCGACTTGGGAATCGTCGATGAGGAGCACGCGAGGCTCGCCAGGACTGCCGTTGCGCATGCCTAGCGTCCCATTGCCAGGCCGCCAAGCGACCAGACTCGCGCCGCGATGTGGGTGTTGCTGCGCACTGCCCGATTATACCCGCGTCCCGCCGTCGGGTCGCCACGGCCGAGAATGCTATGATTGTCGTGGATGCACCTGACTGCTGTGGGCCAAGCGCCGCTCGCATCACCTCCCCAGTCCCAGACACAACCCGCTCTCAAGAACCTCTTCGGTCTCGGCCGGGGAGAGCTCGTGTCGCTGTGCGCGGCCATGGGCGAGCCGCCCTATCGCGCACGACAGATATCGAGTTGGCTCTACCGCCGGCGTGCGCGCGCTCTCGAAGCGATGACCGACCTCGGCCGCGAAGTGCGCGCGCGCCTCGCGGAAGCTTGGACCGTGCGTTGGCCAAGCATCGTCGAGCGACGAGAGTCGCATGACGGCACGCTCAAGTACCTGCTTGCGCTCGACGACGGGGCCACGATCGAGTGCGTGCTGATCCCGGAGACGCGCCGCCGCACGCTGTGCCTGTCCACACAGGTCGGCTGCGCGCTGCGCTGCGCGTTCTGCCTGACCGGGCTGGCCGGCTACCGTCGCAATCTCACGTGCGCGGAGATCCTCGGGCAAGCGGCCGTTCTCATGGCCGACGCCCCGGCGAGCGACAAACCGTGCAACGTCGTGATCATGGGCATGGGCGAACCGTTGCTCAACGTCGACGCCACACTGGCGGCGCTGCGGCTGCTGATGGACGCGGACGGCTTCGGTATCCCGCCACGGCGCGTGACCCTGTCCACGGTTGGCATCTTGCCGGGGCTCGAGCGCCTCATCGCCGAACCCCGGCGGCCCAATCTGGCCGTGAGCCTGCACGCGGCCCGGCCCGAGCTGCGACGACGCCTGGTGCCCATCGAGGCGAAGTACCCTCTCGATGAGGTCATCGCCCTGGCGCGGCGCTACTCTCCGCCTGCGGGCGGACGCGTGACGTTCGAGTACGTCCTGCTCAGGGGCGTCAACGATACGCCAAGCGATGCGCGCGCGCTCGTCCGCCGTCTGGGCGACCTCCGCGCCAAGGTCAATCTCATCCCACTGAACGCCGCGCCCGGCATCCCTTTCGAACCGCCGACGGACGACGCTGTCGACGCGTTCGCGCGCATCCTGTCCGACGCGCGCCTGACGGTGTCGGTACGCAAACCGCGCGGGCAGGACGTTCTCGCCGCCTGCGGCCAGTTGCATCTCGACCCGGCGGGAAACCCCTCGCCGCACGCCTCGTGAGCGCCATGCCCCGCCAAGCGCCGGCGCTCTCGTTTGGTGCGAGTGTCGCATTGCTGGTGGTGGCACTGTCCGCGCTGTTGCTGCCTTTCGGCGGGCCGGGTTCGCTCGACCGGGCCGAGCCCTACTTCATGTACGCCGGCCGCGCCATGGTGGAGCAGGGAGACTGGCTCGTACCGCTCTATCGCGACCAGCCCTTCTTCGACAAGCCGATCCTGGGCTACTGGGTGATCGCGCTTTGTTTCCGGCTCTTCGGCTGCTCGGCTGAGGCGGCGCGCATCGGGCCTGCGCTCTTCGCCATCCTGACGCTCCTCGTCACGATCAAGCTCGGTGCGCTCGTCGGCGGCCGGCGCGTCGGGCTCTTCGCAGGCGTCGCGTTGGCCACCACGGCCCCTTTCGTCAGCTTCGGGCGCACCGCCATGGCCGACATGCCGATGACGTTCTTCTCGACCGC
>PMCG01000203.1 GCA_003155335.1 Acidobacteriota bacterium | reverse complement strand
GACACCGGCCTGGGCATGGACGCAGAGACGCTGGCCCACATCTTCGAGCCCTTCTTCACGACCAAGGTCCGCGGCAAGGGCACCGGGCTCGGCTTGGCCACGGTCTACGGGATCGTCAAGCAGCACGGCGGCGACATCGCAGTCGAAAGCGAGCTGGACAAAGGCTCTATCTTCCGCGTCTATCTCCCGCGCGCGGCCGAGGCCGCCACCAGCGACGAACGCGTGGGCCCGGCGGCCGCCACGCCCCGCGGCAAGGAGACGATCCTAGTCGTCGAGGACGACGAGTCCGTGCGCCGCCTGACGTGCTCCGTGCTACGCGCTCACGGTTACACAGTGCTCGCAGCGGATGCTGGCCAGAGCGCGCTGGCTCTGGTAGAGGGCGGATCGGAGCCGGTACACCTGCTCCTCACCGACGTCGTCATGCCAGGGATGAACGCCCGCGAAGCGTCGCGACGCTTGGCCGCGCTGCGGCCGGGCCTCAAGGTCCTGTACATGTCGGGCTACACGGAGGACGTGCTCGGGCCGCAGGGCGTACTCGAGGAAGGCGTCCAGCTCATCGGCAAGCCGTTNNGCCTGATCTCCCGGGCGGCTCACGCGTTCGGCGACGGCCGGCACAGCGCTCGTCTCGACCTCGACCACCAGCTAGAAGCAGAGGCGCGAGAAGAACAGCGCCGCGGCAAAACCGACGGCGTCGGCGATCAGCCCCAGCGTGACGGCATAGCGCACGCTGCGCACGCCCACGGCGCCGAAGTAGACGGCCAGCACGTAGAAGGTCGTCTCCGTCGAGCCCTGCATCACGGCCAAGAGATAGGCCACGAAGCCGTTCGGATCGCGCTTGGTGGCCTCNNGACATGAACGCAAAGGCACCGGAGCCGGAGAGCGGCCTGAGGAAGACCATCGGCAGCGCCTCCGCGGGCATGGCAATGAGAGAGGTGAGCGGGCTCGCGGCCCAGACGAAGGCGTCGAGCGCGCCGCTGGCGCGCAGCATCGCGATGCCGACGAAGATCGCGGCCATGTACGGGATGATGCGCACCGCCACCTGAAAGCCCTCCTTCGCGCCCTCGGTCAGCGCTTCGTAGACCTTGACGCCGCGGAAATAGCCGAAAAGAGCGAACGCGCACATCAGCAGCGGCACGAGCCAGGCGACCGCTGCTGTGAAGCCCGCATGGTCGAGCGCGAGCTGCCCTTGCCGAGCAGCCAGAGTCAGTCGGTAGGGTATTGCTGCAACGAGCACGATGACCGCGACCGTCGCCACGCTGAGCGCGAGCGAGTTGGGCGGGACCAGGTCCGTGGCGCCCGCTGCTTCGGGCTCCTGCGGCGCTGCGCCTGGCTCAGACGGGACGAGCACCTGCGACGGAAGCGGCTGCCGGCGCGCGAACCACTTCGCCAGCGCAATGGCGACGACCATCGCGCACAAAGTGGCGAGCACCGATGGGATCCAGATCGCAGCCGGGTTCGCGCAGCCCGCTGCCACGCGCACGCCGAGAACGCCGGTAGGAAGCAGCGCCAAGTGCGTGGTGTTGATCGCGAGGAACAGGCACATCGCGTCCGTCGCCGTGCCCTTGCGCGGATTGAGCTTGTCCAGCTCCTCCATGGCCTTGATGCCGAGGGGTGTTGCCGCGTTGGCCAGACCTAACGAGTTGGCGGCGAAGTTCAGGATCATGGCAGACATCGCCGGGTGGTCGCCCGGTATGTCTGGGAAGAGGCGCACCATCACAGGCCGCAGGCCGCGCGCCACGAGGCGCATCAGTCCGCCCGCCTCGGCGATCTTGACCAGCCCCAGCCAGAAGGCCATCACGCCGATCAGGCCGATCGCGATCCCGGCAGCGTCGCGCGCACCATCGAACGATGCCGACGTCGTCTCGGTCATCTTGCCGTTGTAGGCGGCCACGATGGTGGCCAGCAGGATCATGTACAGCCAGATGGCGTTGATCGGGGATGCTCGTTTCTCCATGGCGCTCGACCTCGCAGGAAACCGCGCCATTATCCCGGTCAGGCGCGTCGTTGCCAAGGCCTTCGCCTGGTATGATCGCAGGCCGAGATGGGCGCGCTCGATACTTTCGCCGACGAACTGCGTCGCGAGTTGGATGCACTCGAGGCCGAGGGCCGGAGACGCCGCATGCGTCCGCCACGCGGGATCGACCTGGTCTCGAACGACTACCTCGGGCTGGCCGATGACCCGCGTCTCATCGAGCGCATGCGCGCAGCACTCGCCCACGTCGGCGCAGGCGCAGGCGGTTCGCGGCTGCTGCGCGGTCACCACGACTACTTCGAGGCCAGCGAGGAGCGACTGGCCGCATTCAGCGGCAGCGAGGCCGCGTTGCTCTTCAGCTCAGGCTATGCGGCCAACCTCGGGTTACTCACCACGATCATGGGCCGCGACGACCTGGTCCTCTCGGACACGCTGAACCACGCCAGCTTGATCGACGGCATCCGCATGTCGGGCGCGCGCAAGCACGTCTTCCCACACCTCGACCTCGCTGCTGTCGAGCGCGTGCTCAGAACGCCGCGGCCCAAGCGCACCTTCATCGTCACTGAAAGCGTCTTCAGCATGGACGGCGACCTCGCGCCTCTCGCCAATCTCGCCGATTTGGCTGACGCGCACGGCGCGCTGCTCCTGGTCGACGAAGCCCACGCCACCGGGCTCTACGGCGGCCGCGGTTCCGGTCGCGTCGAAGAGCTAGGCCTGCGCCAGCGCGTCCTCGCTACCGTGCACACCGGCGGCAAGGCCCTCGGCTCAGGCGGCGCGTGGATCAGCGGCTCGCGCCTCCTCTGCGACATGCTCGTGAACCGGGCGCGCAGTTTCATCTTTTCCACCGCGCCCCTGCCGGTCCTGACAGCGGCCCTCGACGCGGCCATCGAGATCGTCCAGGCAGAGCCTGCCAGACGCGTCGAGGTGCACCGCAAGGCGGAGCTGCTGCGCTCCGCGCTGCGCG
>PMCG01000195.1 GCA_003155335.1 Acidobacteriota bacterium | reverse complement strand
CCACGCCTATCTCCGGCCCGGCGTGCGTCAGCAGCGTGCCCAGCGCCTCGCGCGGGAGCATCGAACCCTGCACGTTGCAGATCACGACGGCGGCGGCGCCGCACGCCTTGGCCTCGCGTACCGCCGCCAGGGTGTCGGCGGTCTCGCCACTCTGGCTGATGGCGATGGCCAGGGTGGTCGGGCCGATGAGCGGCGTGCGGTAGCGGAACTCGCTGCCGTAGTCGACCTCGGCAGGGATGCGCGCCAACAACTCGAACAGGAACTTCCCGACAAGCGCAGCATGCCAGCTCGTGCCGCACGCGAGCAGGACCAGGCGCTCCGCGCGTCGCAAGACGTCGGCTGCGCCGGCCAGCTCGTCGAGCGGGATCTCGCCGGTCTCGAGATCGAAGCGGCCCAGAATCGTGTCCCGCACGGCCGACGGCTGCTCGTGGATTTCCTTGAGCATGAAGTGGCGGAAGCCACCCTTCTCCGCCTGCACCGGATCCCAGGCGATCCGTTGCGCCGCACGCACGACCTCGCGGCCGTCGGCGTCCACGATGCGCAGATTGTCCGCGGTCAGCGTCGCGACCTCGCCGTCGTCCAGGAAGATGCAGTCGCGCGTGTAGGGCAGCAGCGCAGGAACGTCTGAAGCAAGGAAGCCCTCGTGCTCGCCCCGTCCGATCACGAGTGGCGGGCCCCGGCGGGCGGCGACCAGCCGGTCGGGCTCGTCGCGGTGCAGGAAGACCAATGAGAACACGCCTTCAAGCTGTTGCGTGGCGGTCCGCACGGCCTGCTCGAGCGAACCGGCGTAGAGGCTCTCGACCAGATGGGCCACCACCTCGGTGTCGGTCTGCGTCACGACACGGTGGCCTTGCGCGACAAGGCGTGCCTTGAGCGCGAGGTAGTTCTCGATGATGCCGTTGTGGATGACGACGAGTCGACCCTCGCAGTCCTGGTGCGGATGGGCGTTCTCCTCTGTCGGACGGCCGTGCGTGGCCCAGCGCGTGTGGCCCAGACCGCAGTGTCCAGACAATGGCTC
Source organism: Acidobacteriota bacterium (assembly GCA_003155335.1). Taxonomy (GTDB): domain Bacteria; phylum Acidobacteriota; class Vicinamibacteria; order Fen-336; family Fen-336; genus FEN-336. Next base: position 2,308 of record PMCG01000195.1, on the reverse strand, counting down.
GCGGGCGAGCGCCTGCTCCAAGTTGGCGAGCTTGCCGGCAGAGCGGCGCCTGAGCAGCTGGCCGCCGCTCACGACCGCCACGCCTGCCGAGTCATAACCGCGATACTCCAGGCGCTTGAGACCTTCCATGATGACGGCGACTGCATCACGCGGTCCGACGTAGCCGACTATGCCGCACATGCTCTCGACTCCTAGCCTTCTGGGATGACAGACGATCCCAGGTCTCGGCCTAGCGCTTCTCTTCTCGCGTCAGACTCTCGCGGCGGCGCCGGGCCCAGCCGGGCTTTGTGACTTGCCGCGCCCGTCCCAGCGCGAGCGCGTCATCTGGCACGTCCTCGGTGATGACGCTACCCGCGGCGACGTACGCCCCAGCGCCAACGGACACTGGTGCCACAAGCGTCGCATGGCTGCCGACGAACGCGCCTGCCCCGATCCGGGTGGGGTGCTTGTGGGTGCCGTCGTAGTTGCACGTGATCGTACCTGCGCCCACATTGACGCGCGGGCCGATGGTGCTGTCGCCCAGATATGAGAGATGCGGCGCTTTCGAGCCGTCGCCGAGATGGGTCTTCTTGAGCTCGACGAAATTGCCCACCTTGGCCTTGGCGCCGACGACGCTCTCTGGCCGAACATGAGCAAACGGCCCGACGGTGGCGCCCGCACCGATGGAACTGTCACGCAACAGGCAGTGATCCAGGATCTCGGCGCTCTCGCCGACGGTGCAGTTCACAAGCCGGACGAATGGTCCCACGCGCGAGCCGGCCGCCACGTATGAGTGGCCCTCCAGCATCGTGAATGGTCGCAGAATGGCGTCCGCCTCGACCGTCACGTCCGGCCCCACGCACACCGACGCGAGATCCTCGACGACAACGCCGCTTTCCAGCAGCGCCCGCAGGCGTCGCCGTCGCAGCATGTCGCCGGCCAGCGCCAGCTCTTCGAGCGTATTCACGCCCAGCGCCTCGCAGGGATCGCTCGCGCAGACGGCGCAGACGATTCCGCCGTCGTTCGAGATCCGGCCCACGACGTCTGTGAGATAGAGCTCCCCCTGTGCATTGCGATCGTCGAGCAGCGCCAGCGCTGAAAGTAGGGCGGGGACGTCAAAGACGTAGATACCCGCGTTGACCTCATGCAGGGCACGCTCTTCAGGCGAGGCATCGACCGCCTCCACGATACGCTCCACGGTGCCCGCCTTCGAGCGCACCACACGCCCATAGGCGCCAGGATCCTCGATCTCGGCGCTCAGGAGCGTCACGCTTGCGCGGCGCGCGCAGTGCATCGAGACCAGCTTCTCGAGCGTCTCCGACCGCAGCAGAGGGGTGTCACCGCTGACGACGAGCAAGGGGCGCTCGGGGAAACGCCCAATGGCCTCCCGTGCCGTCTGCACGGCGTGGCCGGTGCCCCGCTGCGGCTGCTGCTGGACGAAGGCGAGGTCTGTGTCAGCAAAGGCCTGCTCGACCTGTTCGGCCTGGTGGCCGACGACCACTGTCAGCGGTGACGGGGCGAGAGGGCGCACGGCACGCAGTACATGCTCGAGCAGCGGGAGCTCAAACGCGGTGTGCAGGACCTTGGCGCGCGCACTGCGCATCCGCGTGCCCTTGCCCGCTGCCAACACCAGCACCTGAAACGGCGCCTCACGCACCATGCTTCTCCCCGCGACAGCGTCTCCGCGGCTTCATCATCGCACGGACCCCCTCGCTACGCCGAACGGCGAGCCGCCTCCGCGCACGCCCCGCAAGCGACGCGTTCGTGAGCACTTCGCGGCGGCGGTCGCGGCCAGCGAACTCAGGGGCTGGTGGTGTCTGCCTCGAAATGGATGGAGGCGATCTTCAGACGCCCGTCTTCGGTGACCAGGCCGAACGTCGCTCGCTCCTGTTCGCCGGAGGCCGCAGTCAATAGGAGGATGACCTGGGTCCCAGCGGTCCCACTCTGGAAGCCGATCTTCGAGATGCTGGTGTTGCGAGCCAGCCCCGGGTGCGTCTCGACCCACGCTGTGAACTGCTCCGGCGGAAACGACTCCTGATAGGAACGGCTCAGGCAGCCATACGCGGCCAGTTGATCCCCTTTCTTCAGGTCGGCGATCAACTGCTCCACGACACCGGTCGCCGCGGACGATTTCTTCCAAGAATAGCCGACGATCCCCGCGGCGGCCAGCAAGACGATCACGACGCACCCGCAACAACCACCGCCGACCCACACCCACGGACCGCGTTTGGCACGCGGCGCAGCGGGCGGGAGTTCCCCTGCGGCCGCCGGCCGGCCCGGCGTGCGGCCAGGCAGCGGCGGCGGCGCGACGCGGGCCGGTGGCGGGCCC
>PMCG01000252.1:414-5689 GCA_003155335.1 Acidobacteriota bacterium | reverse complement strand
CGCCAAACGTGGTCGTTCTTCTTTGGCAAGTTCATGACTGACGGGATCTGGTGGTTCTACCTCTTCTGGCTGCCGGACTACCTCAAGAAGCAGTTCGGCATGACCACACAGCAGGTCATACTGCCGACCTTGATCGTGTACGGCGTAGCTATCGTCGGAAGCGTCTACGGCGGCGCCATCCCGATGACGCTGATGAAGAAGGGCATGCAGGTCTACAAGGCGCGCATGACCGCGATGCTCATCATCGCGGTCTTCCCACTGATCGTCCTGACCGCCCAGTACTTCGCCAACGTCCAGCGCTTCGGCAACATGGCTTCCGTCTTGGCCATCGCGGTCATCTGCATTGCAGCCGCAGCGCACCAGGCCTGGTCCACCAACCTGTTCACCACCGTCTCCGACATGTTCCCGAAGAAGAGCATCGGCTCGGTCACCGGCATCGGCGGGATGGCCGGCGGCCTCGGCGGCGTGCTGATTCAGCTCCTCGCCGGCCAGCTCACCGACGCCTTCGTCGCGACCCCGCAGAGGGCCTACCTGATCATGTTCGTCGTGTGCGCCTTGAGCTACCTCGTCGCGTGGGGCCTCATGAAGGCGTTCGTGCCGCAGCACCGGCCGATCATGGATCTCTGATCCGTCGGCGGCGGAGACAGGGGAAGAGCGATGGAGAACAAGTCACTCTCGACTGGCGGCTTCACACTCCCAGGCGAGGCCGGCTACGAAGACCTGACGCTCGAGCTGGCCAAGAAGTGGGGCGCCGACGTCATCCGCGACAGCGACGGCACGCAGCTGTCCGACAAGATCACGACCTCGGGCTACGAGATCTACTCGACCCTGTGCCTGGTGCGCGCCGACAACGAGTGGGCCAAGGCGCACCCCACGATGCTGCAGCAGTGCCCCGTGATGAGCCAGCCCGTCCTGGCCGAGGGCGCGTCGGTCACGATCGATCTGCTGAAGGGCTACTTCAAGGAGCAGCTGCGCGTCAACGCGGACGACGATCCCAAGGAGTGGTGGCAGGTCTTCGACCGCACCATGGCACGCGAGGTCCCCAAGGCGGACTGGAGCTATGCGCCGGCGACGCAGTCGGTGACCGTCAAGAACACCGTCAAGTGGCACACGTACACCGTGAACTTCTTCTGCTATCGGATCTGGGAAGAGATCTCGATGTACAACCACGTCACCAACGACTGGGGGGATCGCGAGCACCTGATGCCGATCGAGCCGATGCACCCCGAGGTGCAAGCGCACATCCTCGACTACCTGGAGCAGTGGCTCAAGGCGCGGCCGAACACGAGCGTCGTGCGCCTGACGTCGATGTTCTACAACTTCTGGTGGTTCTGGGGCGATCCCAAGATCCAGCGCTTCATCGTCAACGACTGGGGCTCCTACGAGTTCTCGGTGAACCCTTACGCCATTCGCAGGTTCGCGGCCAAGTACGGCTATCGCCCGTGCTCGGAGGACTTCATCAACGCCGGCCTCTACAACAACTCGTACAAGGTCCCTTCGAAGATGTATCGGGACTGGATGGATTTCGTCAATGCCTTCGTGGTCGAGTTTGGCCGCAAGTGCATCGACCGCATCCACGCCCACAAGAAGCAGGCTTTCGTCTTCTACAACGATCACTGGGTCGGGATGGAGCCCTGGGGCAAGCGCTTCAAGGACCTCNNAGGTGCGCGAGCTGCGCATGCACCCGTACCTGTTCCCGACGGGCGTCAATGGCGCGCCCTCGTTCCTGCCGGGCGGCAACCCGACCCTCGAGTGCAAGACCTACTGGATCGACATCCGCCGCGCCCTGCTGCGCGAACCGGTCGACCGCATCGGCTTTGGCGGGTATCTCCACCTGGTGAAGAATCACCCGGACTTCATCGAGTACATCACGGCGCTCGGCCAGGAGTTCCGGCTGTTGCGCAGCCTGCACGAGGACGACAAGCCCTACACGGCTCCGGTCAAGGTCGCGCTCTTGACGGCCTGGGGCCGCCAGCGCGCCTGGGGTTGCCGCGGCCATTTCAACCGCGGCAACTTCTACAACGAAGTGATGGAGAGCGTCTCGGGCCTTCCGATCCACGTCGACTTCATCAACTTCGAGGACATCAAGGCCCAGGGCATCCCAGGCGACGTGTCCGTGATCATCAACGCCGGCGCGGTCGACGACGCCTGGTCGGGCGGCGAATGCTGGGCCGACCCCAAGGTCATCGAGGCGCTCTTCGAGTTCGTCCACAAGGGCGGCGGCTTCATCGGCGTGGGCGAACCGTCGGCGCTCCGGCACAGCACCCAGTACTTCCAGCTCGCGCAGATGCTGGGTGTCGACCGCGAGATGGGGCTGACGCGGGCCTTCGACCGCCTCGACTTCGCGCTACCGAAGGCGCCGCACTTCATCCTGAAGGACATCGCGAGCGAGTTGGACTTTGGGACGGACGCCTCCAACATCTACATCCTGAACGCGGAGACCAGCGTGCTTGCCGCGCGCGGCAAGAGCCCAATGGTGACGACCAAGGCATTCGGCCGCGGGCGCAGTGTGTACCTGTCAGGGCACAAGTACAACCACGAGAACGTGCGGCTCTTGCACCGCGCCATCTTCTTTGCGGCGCAGGCCGAGGCGCAGTTCGCGGCGTACGGCTGCGCGAACGTCAAGACGGAATGCGCCTACTACCCGCGGCACAAGAAGCTGGTGGTGGTCAACAACGGTACGACGGCCGAACAGACGCGCGTCACGCTGGCCGACGGCAAGGGCGTCGACGTGCGGCTGGAGCCGTACGGCGTGACGATGGTCGACGCCTAGGCTGGTGGAGCGACGTGACCGGACTAGACGCGACGTCGCGAGTCTGAGCGTTTCGGGTCCGGGGGCTCGGGGGNNGGGGGGCGGGAGCCCCCCGCTTGATAGCGGCGCACGAATTCACTGCGGGCGCCGCGTTGGCGAAGCGAGGGACGCATGAAAGCTGATGCGCAGGGCTTGACCAACGGCCGGCTGTCGATTGTCGAGAAGGTGGGCTTCGGCCTCGGCGACACGGCCTCCAATATCCTCTATCAAGCGTGGAGCTTCTTCCTCGCGAAGTTCTACACCGACGTCTACATGCTGCCNNGACCCCACGATCGGCATGATTGCCGACCGCACGCACACCCGTTGGGGTAAGTTCCGGCCGTATCTGCTCTGGCTGGCCATCCCGTACGGATTCCTGACGTACATCATGTTCATCACGCCCAACTGGGGACACAGCGCCAAGATCCTCTATGCCTACGTGACCTACATCCTGGCGACGACGCTCTTCACGGCGGTCAATATCCCGTACTCGTCGCTGATGGCCGTCATGACGCCCAGTGCCAAAGAGCGCACGGTGCTCTCGCAGTACCGCTTCTTCTTCGCGTTCCTCGGCCAGATGCTGGTGACGGCGCTGATGCTGCCGCTGGCGAAGTATCTGGGCGCCGATCCGTCGCATCCGGGCTACAGCGCCACACTGGGCTTCAGCCAAGCGCTTGGCTATCAGCGGGGCATGGGTGTCTTCGCCGTGATCGCCGTGGCGCTGCTCTTTGTCGCCTTCGCCACGACGCGCGAGCGGGTGCAGCCGCCTGCGGGACAGAAGAGCAGCTTCGCGCAGGACCTGGGCGATCTCTCGAAGAACGTGCCCTGGATCGTGCTCTTCATCTCGGCCATCTTCTTCCTGGTCCACAACGTCATCCGCAACGGCTCCATCGCGTACTACTTCGACTACGTCGCCAAGCTCGGCAAGCAGTCGCTGTTCACTCTGACGGCAGGCCCCCTGCGGCTCGAGTTCAACCAGACGTCGACCTTCCTCTTCTTCAACACGGTGGGAATGCTGGCCGGGGTTCTGATCACGATGCCGTGCCTGAAGCTGTTCGGCAAGAAGCCGCTGATCATCGCCGTCACGCTGCTCAGCGCGGCCATCGAGGCCGTGTTCTATGTCCTGCCGCCCAACGATTTCGCGCTCCTGGCAGGCGTGAACGTCCTGTGGGCCATTCTCGCCGGAGCGACACCCGTGTTGCTCTTCGCGATGTACGCGGACGTGGCCGACTACTACGAGTGGAAGTTCAAGCGTCGCGCCACCGGGCTTGTGACCTCAGGGATCATGTTCGCGATCAAGTTCGGCATTGCGATTGGCGGGTTTGTTTCGCTGCAGTTGTTGGCGCTCTTCCACTACGAGGCCAATCAGGTGCAAACGTCTGAGGCCATCACTGGCATCAAGCTGTTGTTCAGCGTGATCCCTGCGGTGCTATCGCTGATCTACGGCGTGATCCTGATCTTCTACCCAATTAACGAGGCCACGCTGCGCCAGATCGAGGCCGATCTCAGCGCGCGCCGGGCGAGCGAGGCGGGCGCGGCGTAGCCAGCGGGGAGCGAGAGAATCGTAGGGGCGACCGGCCGGTCGTCCCTACGTCGTCGCCGCAGCGCCTACTTCTCGATGTGGAAGACCTCTTTCAGCTCGGTCGNNACCGGGCTGTTGTCCGGGTTCGCGGGCATGACCTCTTTCATGTGCTTCCACCAGCGCTGGCAGACCTCGGTCTTGGCGACCGCGTCCCACTGAGCCTGATCCTCGAACTCGACGTAACCGAAGAGCTGGCGCGTTTCGGGAAGGAGGAAGATGGTGTACGTCACCACGCCATGCTTCCTGAGGGTTGCCTCCAACTCGGGCCAGATGGGACGATGGCGTTTCTCATACTCGGCCTCCTGACCCGCGTTCACGCTCATCACGAAGGCCTTGCGGATGGGCTTCTTCTTGGCGGCCGGCTCAGCGCTGACCGACAACTGGGCCGCGAAGAACAGGGCGCAGGCCGTTCCGACGACGATCATGAAACCTCTGCTCATTGAAAGCTCCTTTCCTCTTCTCAATTTCTCAATGCTCGATCTTGACACGACCGTGAGGGCCGCGCACGCGGCGCTCACGAGGCCCGTTGAAGCTTCTCGAATCGGCCGGCGGCTTCCGTCCAGGCGGAAGAGCCTGTCGGTTCGAAGCGCTCGACTTCGCTCGACTTCCGGATGACGTCACGCATCTGGCCCAGCGATCCGACTTCCCGGCTGGCCCTCACCTGCACGAGCAGGTTGCCCAAGGCCGTGGCCTCGACCGGCCCGGCCACGACCGGACGCTGGCAGGCGTCGGCGGTCATCTGATTGAGCAGGGTGTTCTTGGACCCGCCGCCGACGATGTGAATGACCTCGACCGGCTCCCCGGTCAGCTCCTCAAGCCATCCGAGGACCACGCGGTACTTGAGGGCCAGACTCTCTGTCGCGCAGCGCACCAGTTGGCCCTCGGTCTCGGGCACCGGCTGC
>PMCG01000252.1:262-390 GCA_003155335.1 Acidobacteriota bacterium | reverse complement strand
CTTGAGCAGGCGATACGTGCCGTCCAGGCCGCCTTCGTTGGTGAGGTTCAGCTCAAGCGTGCGCGGCGAGAGCGACGCCTTTTTGACCTCGACTCCCATCAGTGACCAGGTGCCGGAGCTGAGGTAGG
>PMCG01000252.1:0-153 GCA_003155335.1 Acidobacteriota bacterium | reverse complement strand
TTCATGCACTGCGTGGTCGTGCCGTTCGTGAACTCGACCACGCGCGAGCCGCTCAGGCAGAAGTGGAAGAAGTCAGGCATGAGCAGCAGCCAGTCCGCGGCATCGAGCAGCTCGGGCGTGTTCTTCTTGGCGGCCAGCAGTTGATAGAGCGTG
>PMCG01000386.1 GCA_003155335.1 Acidobacteriota bacterium | reverse complement strand
CGCCAGCCCGGGCGCGTGACCAGCGCCAGTCCGGCTCCGAAACTCCATCGCGCGTCGAGCCGGCGCAACACTGCGTCCTCTGGCGCACGCTCGAACAATGCGGCCGGCGGCGGCGGTGCCCAGGCCCAGACGCCGGCCGGCGACGCCGCCGGTGACGTCAGCGATTCGACACTCGCGGGACGTGGTATCCAGTGAATTCCCGAACGAAGCAACAACGAGACGTTCCTGGACGGAAGGGCGAGCTCCATGGCGGCGTGTGGCTCCCACGTCCGACGCGGCACGCTCAGCTCGCGATAGCCCTCGAGCACTCCGGGCGCCGCGGTCGCGCTCTGCAAGTAGTCGATCTGTGACACCAAGGCGAGCTTTCTGGAGAGCGATAGTCGCATGCCCAGTGAAGTGATGGCGGGCCGCACGATGCGCATGGGGGTGCCGGCGTCGAGCGTCAGCGCGAGGAGGGGACTGGTCGCGACGCGCTGGATCTGCCAGCTCACGCCGACGCGATGCGAGAGCCCGAGCTGCGCACGGCGTCCCAGCGACAGTGACATCCCGAGGCTCGGCACGAGGTGCTGTGCGCCCCCAGCGGCGCCCACCTCGAGAACCGCCGGCAACGGTGGCGTGACGCGTTGGTACTCCGCGGCAAAGGCCATATGGCAGCGCGTCACGGCGAGTCCGAGCGCGAGGTGCGGGCCGAACGTTCGGGCCAGGGCGACGCCGACGTCTGTGGTGACGGCGGACAGGGAGCCTTCGTCGCGCGCGCCATCAACGGCCGCCGTGGGGGCGAGCTCGACGCGACGGGACTGCGGCTCGCGTCGGAACACCGCGACGCCGATGTGCGGCCCGAGCTTCACGGCCGCGCTCAGCTCGTCCACAGAAGTGCGCGCGGCGATGGCGTCACCGATGACGGTGCGCGTGGCGCGGCTGGTGCCGATGCTCAGCGACAGCTCGCTCCGGCTGAGCGTGGCCAGCACGCTAGGGTTGGCCGTGAGCCCTGCCGCATCGTCGGTCAGGGCGACTGTGGCGCCGGCGACGGCGCTGGCGCGAACGCCACTGTCGTCGTTCCAGCGCCAGGCGCGAAAGTAGACGTCATTGGTCTGGCCGCGCGCGACCGCTGGCGACAGACACGGCGCCAACACAAAGGCCAGGCGCAGGGCGCTGTCGAGCGAGGCTTTGCGCTGGCGTCCGCACCTCTCGCGCGTAGTCACCGCGGTGCCCACTAGTGGAAGAGTCGCCCGAAGAAGCCGCCCAGTGTAGGCGGGAACGGCGGCACGCGGTAGACCGCGCCTGATGCGAGCTTCAAGACGAGGCGCGTGCGGCGGTTGACGAACCGGCGCGGCACACGCACGAGGATGCGGCGATCGGCGCCGTCGCTGACCTGCTGGTAGTCGCTGAGGGGGCCGCGTTCCCACTCCAGCGCAGCGATCTGTTCGCGCGCACCGCCTTCGAGCCGCATGCGATACCAGATCCACTCTTCGGTCTCGAGCGCGTCCTCGAGCAGCAGAACTGGCTGGCCGGGCAGACCCTCGCGTCGCCCGATGGGCACGGCCCGGGCCCAGAGCGCTTGCTGCGACGCGGGATCGCCATGAGGGACGTCCGTGGACAAGGGCGTGGGAGCTGCGCCGGGCTCATTCGCCTGCGGTGCGTTGTCGAGCGTGGCGGCCGGTGGCGAACTGTCGAGAGATGGCGCAGCCAGTGTCGGCTCGGATGCAGCCGGCGTGGGCGCGGTGAGCCGCAGCTCCTGTGCGTCGCCCGTGCTCGTCGTCCGGAGATCGAGGCGCAGCGTGAGCGTCGTACCGTGGAACTCGAGGCCGCATCGCGCCGGGTGACGCCGCGGCCGGATCACGACCACGGCGGTCGGTGCGGCGCGTTCGACCGTGACGGCGATCGCCTCGCGATCCGGTCCGAACGTCTTGAGCCGTCGGAGCGGCTCGGGGAAGACGATGCTGGTCGCTTGTCCCACAGGGCAGGCCACGGGCAAAGGCCCCGTCTCCGGCCACGCCACGTCGACGGTGCGGGACAGCCCCTGGGCGATCAGCGCGACGACGACGAAGTCACAGGCAATCATCACAGCATGCTTGTGCGAGACACACGGCGACCCTATATTAGCCCCGCATGGACAATGGGCGCGAGCCGTCTGCGGTCCCGGATCACGACGCGCGCAGCGCGGGGCTGCTCAAGGCCGTCACGCGCGCGCTGGAGGTCCTTGGCTCCGCGGGCGACGACGTGGGTGCGCTGGCGGAATCGTTCGACCGCGCCGCATCCGCCTTTGCGGCAGAGAAGGCCCTGCTGTTGCGCGTCAAGGGCGGCGAGGGTGGCGAACGCGCGCTGGAGTGTCTGCGCTCGGTCGGATTGAGCTTGGAGCAGGTGCGGGCCTGCGTCGGCGGCGAGTCGATCGAAGGCGTGAGCGCGTCCCGAATCCGCCGGGCCATCGAGACACTCGAGACGCAGCTGGTCGAGAACTCGCAGCTCGACGATCTGCATCCCGAGCAAACAGGATCGTTGCGCAGCCGACCGCATTCGGTGCTGTGCGTCCCTGTCATCGATCCCTACACCCGTGCCGTTCTGGCGCTGCTCTACTTCCAGACGGCCGCTGGCCGCGGCGGCTACACCGCGGCGGACCTGCCGCATGCGCGTGGCTACGCCACGGCGCTGGGCCACGCCTTCGGCCTGTTCTTCACCGGTGAGCGTCGCTACCGCGCGCTCGAGGAGGATTGGAGACGCCTGCAGCGCGAGCGGCCAGGCGAGGCCCCCGAGATCATCGGTGACAGCGAGGAGACGCAACGCCTGCGGGAGGAGTTGAACGACGTCTATCTGCCGGCGCTCGAGGCGACCACGCCGCGGCCGATCCTGATCCTCGGCGAGACCGGCACTGGCAAGGACCTGGTCGCACGCTACCTGCACTACTACGCGGCGACGCGCGGCCGCGGGCCGTTCGTGGAGTACAACTGCGCGGGCCTTTCTGGCGACCTGGCGCAGAGCGCGCTCTTCGGTCACGTGCGCGGTGCCTTCACGGGAGCAACCGGCTCGGCGTCCGGACTCTTTCGCGCGGCGCACCAGGGCGTGCTCTTCCTCGACGAGATCGGCGCCTTACCGCCGCAGGGCCAGGAGCTGCTGCTCAAGGTCCTGGATCGGTGGGTCGTCCAGCCGGTCGGTGAGGCGCGCAGCTACACGGTGGACGTGCAACTGCTGTGTGCCACGAACCGCGACCTGGCCGCGTCGGTCAAGGACGGCCGGTTTCGGCACGACCTCTATCAACGGCTCAAAGCGCTGACGATCCGCCTGGCGCCGCTGGCTGAGCGGCCGGGAGACCTGTTGCCGCTGATCTCGCACTTCTTGGCGCATGCGGAAAAGGCGGCCAAGAAGAGGACACGCGGGCTGGCGCCTGAAGCGCTGCGACTGCTCTTGACGTACACCTGGCCCGGCAACGTGCGGGAGCTGGCAGGGGTGTGCACGGCGCTGGTGACCCACGCCCGGCCGGGCGAGATCATCGCGGCGCCAGCGGTGCGCGAGCGCTGTCCCGAGGTGCTTGATCCCGGGCATCACAGCGACTCGCGTTTCGCAGAGGCGTTGATCGAGGGGCCTTTCTACGAGGCGCGCGCGCGATTCGAGCGCGACTTCTTCGTCAGCCGCCTGGAGATCCACGGCTGGAACGTGCCTGAGGCAGCGCGCAGCATGGGCCTGTCGTCAGCGACGCTCTACCGATATCTTCAGCGTCACGGGCTGAATCGCGGCGACGGCCAGGCCGGATGAGCGGCAACGGCGGCGAGGCGAACGGAGGCGGGGCACGCGACGCGTTGCACACCCTGTGCCTTGCCGATCCGATCTGGGCGGAGCGCTACGACGGCTGGATCGAGTTGGGCCGCGGCGGCTCGGCCGCGGTCGTGCGCACGTTCAATCGCGATGCCGGCGGCGAGGTGGCGCTCAAGGTGTTCTACGGGCTCGCGGCCGAGGACCGTGTGCGCTTCGAGCGCGAGGTGCGCGGGGCGCAGTGCCTCGCCTCGCCGCTCATCGTGCGCACCTTCAGTCCGTTCGTGCGCGGCAGCCTGGCGTGGATCGAGATGGAGTTGGTGGACGGAGTGGATCTGCGTCAAGAACTGGCGCGCCGGGCAGCCGCGGCGCGGCCATTCGCGCTCGCGGAGTCGTGCAGTGTCGCTGCCTGCGTGGCCGAGGCGCTCGTCGCGGCACATGCCGCCGGTGTCGTCCACCGCGACGTCAAGCCCGCAAACGTGCTCTTGCCGAGGTCGGGCTCACCGGCTGCGAAGCTCTCGGATTTTGGCATCAGCCGCATTCTCGGGGCGACGCGCGTGACCGCCACGGGCCTACTGGCCGGGACGCCGCAGTTCGCCGCGCCGGAGGTCGTCACGGGTCCTGAGGTTGGACCAGCGGCCGATGTCTACTCGTTAGCGCTGTGTCTGTACTTGATGTTCTCCGGCAACCGGTTCCCCTATGACCTGCCGGAGGGCGCGACAGTAGCGCAGTGGCTGCGAGCGCACTCCGACGCTCAGCCCCGGCCGCTGCGCGCGGTGGATGCCGCAGTGCCGCCAGAGGTCGCCGAGCTCGTGATGGCGGGGCTGGCCAAGGAACCGGCGCGCCGCCCGACGGCCGCAGACTTCGTGGCGAATCTGGCGCCATGGGCGACCGCCCGGCCGTTGGGCGCGGGGCTCCGCGTGCACCGCGGGAACTGGCGTCGCGGTCGCATGCGGCATGCCTTGGGCTACGCCGTCGCGCTCGTGGTCGGCCTGGCCGGTGGAGTCTGGCTGAACGACCGACCCGCGACGCCCTGGGTCGATGCGGCGCGCACACAGCCCGACCCATTTGTGACGACGACGCCCCCTGGCGCGCCCACGTTGCAGCCGCCGGGGGCGACGCCGTCGAGGACGAGCCTGTCTGCGACGCCTGCGGTGGTCGCAGGGACCACCCCCGCACCGTCGCGCGCCACCAGTGGGGTGCTGCTGCGCGTCGCCTTTCAAGAGGGGCTGCTGCGCATTGCCAACACAGGCACCACAGAGGCCGACGGGCTGCTCATCACCCTGCGCAGCGCTGACGGGATGCGTCACCTGGCGCGCTTGCCCGAGCCGCTGACGCCGGGTGACGAGGTCTTTCTCGCGGCAGACACGTTCAGTCCGCCGCTGACGACGGACTCCTCGCCTGTGCGGGCCGAGATCGCAGTGGGCGACGCGTCGGCGGGCGGCCACGTCTACGCCTTCCCGCTTGCGAGCGGGGGACACTAGACGCCCATGTCGCGCTTCTCGCTCCGCCACGCCGCGCATGCACCAGGCCCTCGCTCGACAGGTGCGGCGGTGCGGCTCGTGGTCGCCAGCACGCTGGCGCTCTGCGCCCAGGCCTGCGGGGACACGCCGACGAACAGCGTCGCAGCGCTGACGCCGCTCACGTTCGTGTACGCCTTCGAGCCTGGCCTGATCTACGCCTACCAGATCGACGCGAACGGTCATGTCTCGGGTGTTGGCGGGTCGCGCTTCCGCGTTGCCGATCGGCAGTGGAACCGCGTGGTCGCCGATCCTGGCGGTCGCTTCCTCTTCGCCACCGTGGAGGAGCCGGGCGAGATTTGGGTCTATGCCCTGGACGCGGTCACGGGCATGCCGAGCCTCTTGTCGGGCAGTCCCTTCACGCCGCGCGCGCCGCACGCGCTGCACGCAGCGGTCATCGCGCCTTTGAGTCCGTATCTCTACCTCCCTGGCGAGCCGGGCCCCAACCTTCGGGGCGACGTGACTGCGTTTCACATCGATCCGGCAGAAGGCACGCTCTCCGAGATCGAAGCCTCTCCTTTTCGCGCAGGCTTCGCTCCGTATCGGATCTGGGTCGATCCAGAGGGCCGCTACCTCTATGTCGCTAACAACGGGGCCCCCAACCGGAAGCAGAGCCTGGCCGTCTATGGCATCGACCCAGCCAGCGGCGTCTTGACGGCGGTACCGGGTTCGCCCTACGAGACGATCACTTTCGCGGGCTATCTTCAGTTCCATCCGTCGGGTCAGTTCCTCTACGCGACCGCGGATCGTTTCTTCCTCCCGTACAGGATCGGTGCCGACGGTTCTCTGTCGCCGCTGCCCGTACCGACCGAGCCTGCCGCCGCGGCGGCCGGCGCATACATCCGCGCACTGAGCGTCACCGCCGACGGGCGTTTTCTCCACGCCGTCGAGGACTCCGGATGGGTCATCACCTACGGCATCGATGCGAACAGCGGCGTGCTCTCCTTTGTCGGCGAGACTCGCGGCTCCGACGGTTTCGGTGCTTCGGCCTTCCATTGGAGCGAGCCGCTGGCCGTCTTCCTCGGCAGCCAGACGGTCGCGCTCAGCGTCCAGCGCGTCGATGCAAACCGCGGCTCGTTGATCGATGCCGGCGCGCCGGTGGCGCTCGCCGCCGGGCTCAAACCACACGCAGCAGGCGGGGCGTTGTTCCTCGACGCGAGCGGCGGCGTTGTCTGTGTGGTTGCTGACGATTCCCGCCCGTCGTCCAGCTCGGGAGTGCGCCTCTTGACCTACCGCCTAGCGACGAGTGGCGCGCTCGCTGGCCCCCTGGAGGAATCTCCGGTCGGCGAGGGTTCTAGTCCCGGTATCGTTGTCGTGCGGCGCGGCATGTTCGCCGCATCCGGGGCAGTCGGCGCTGGCGTGCCCTAGCGCTGAATCGTCTCGCAGGCCGCGCGCTCTTTCTATTGGGGCGCTGTTCCGAGATGGCCGTCGGGGAATGTCGAGACGGCCAAGGAGCCGCGCCCTCGGGCCGTTCCCAGCTCCTCCATCAGGTCAACAAGTGCCGCCGCAGTGCGCGCCGGGTCGTGCCGCACGAGGGAAGTCGTTGACATCACGTCGGCGAGCTTGATCACGCCCACGCCCATGCGCTGCAAGCTGTCGACGTCCGTGCGCACCAGGTACGCCTCCTCGGCCTGATACCTCACCAATAGCTCGCCGGGGATCTGCCCCGGCTGGGACGCGTGCGCGAGCACCGCATCCGGCGTGCGGCCGCTGTAGTGGGCGATCTGAGTCACGTGGTGCGAGGCCGCGTAGCCGT
>PMCG01000168.1 GCA_003155335.1 Acidobacteriota bacterium | reverse complement strand
GCCGGCCGAGGACGCTCCGGTTCCGGTAACGGCCGCGGCGATCCTGGCCGCGTACGAGGAGGCGGCACGCTCGCTGGGCGAGCAGGTGAAGCGGGCTTGGAAGGACGAGACACTCCTCGTGGAAGACAAGATGTACGGCCAGCCCTGGAAGCGCGGGTACACGCTCTACGTCCTCGTCCAGCACGAGACGCACCATCGCGGCCAGATGACCGTGCTCATGCGCCAGGCCGGGCTGCCGGTGGCAGGCGTGTGCGGGCCGTCGCGCGAGGAGTGGGCCGCCTTCGGCATGCCGGCCCCGGCGATCTAACCTAGGGCGCCAGCGACCGGCGGCTCGAACGCTTGACTGGCCTCGCCCAGAAGTGCAGTATTCCGCAGCGCATGGGGCGTCGGCCCCTACAAGGCGAACTGGACGACTGGCGCCGCGCGCTACGGGGCTCTGACGAAGAGCGCCGAGAGCGCCGCAAGGAGACCACATGCTGAACCTCGACACCGGCAACACGGGCTTCATGCTCTTGTGCACGAGCCTCGTTATGCTGATGACGCCCGGGCTCGCCTTCTTCTACGGCGGCCTCGTGAGCCGTAGGAACGTGCTGGCGATCATGAGCCAGAGCTTCCTCTCCATGGGCTGGACAACGGTCTTGTGGTGGCTGTGCGGCTTCTCGCTCTGCTTCTCGGGCGACCTCAAGAGTGGGAGCGACTTTGCCGGGATTGTCGGCAATCTCGACATGGCCTTCTTGCGCGGCGTGACGCTCACGGCCGCCTCTCCCAACAACACCATCCCGCTGATTGTCTTCTGCGCCTATCAGATGATGTTCGCCATCATCACGCCCGCTCTCATCACCGGCGCCTTTGCGAACCGGGTCACGTTCAAGGCCTACTTCCTATTCCTGACCGGGTGGCTACTGCTGGTCTACTTCCCGTTCGTGCACATGATCTGGGGCGGCGGCATCCTCGCCCAATGGGGCGTCAAGGACTTCGCCGGCGGCATCGTCGTGCACAACATCGCCGGGATCGCGGCGTTGGCGTCGGTCTTCTATGTGGGTCAGCGCCAGGTACGGGACCACCCGCCGCACAGCATCCCGTTCGTCGCGCTCGGCACAGGCCTGCTGTGGTTCGGCTGGTACGGCTTCAACGCCGGTTCTGAGTTCCGTGTGGATGCGATCACCGCCGTCGCTTTCCTGAACACCGACGTCTCCGCCTCGTTCGGCGCAATTGCCTGGCTGGCAATGGACTACATGAACCACCGCAAGCCGAAGTTCGTCGGCCTGCTCACTGGCGGCGTGGCAGGCCTGGCGACGATCACCCCCGCGGCCGGCTACGTTTCGCCGACCACAGCGGCGCTCATCGGCGTCCTGGCCGGCCTTGTCTGCTACGGCGCGGTCACGATGAAGAACCGCCTCGGCTGGGACGATGCCCTGGACGTGTGGGGTGTGCACGGCGTGGGCGGCTTTCTCGGCATCGTGCTGCTGGGCATCTTCGCCAGCACCGCCTGGAATCCGGCGGTCACGGGCGGTGTGGACGGACTGCTGCGGGGAAACCCCCACTTCTTCCTCGTCGAGCTCGGAGCAGTTGCGATCTCGTCGGTGTGGGCATTTGCCTTCACACTGGGGATGCTCTGGTTGATCAACAAGATCACCCCTGTCCGCGTGAGCGCCGCGGCCGAGGAGATCGGTCTCGACGAGGAGATCCACGGCGAGATCGCCTACCACGAGGCAACGTAGTCGTTCGGCATGCACGCGCCAGCGATTGCCTGGGGAGAACTGAGAACCATGACGGATCCGCAGAAAGCCGAGCAAGCGGCCTTCACGCTCAGTCAGGAAGAGCTGTACGTGCTGCTCACCTATCTGAAGATGCCCGCGCCTATGGAGCTTTCGGACCTTGAGGCCCAGGTGGCGGGCAGCATGCCCTCCGATCAGAAGGTCGCCCTGCTGCGCGCGGTGGAGCGTTGCCTGCTCGCACGCCAATGCCTCCAGCCTAACGAGGACCGTACGCTGTCCGTCAACGCTGGGATCGCCCGCGTGCTTCAGGTGTGCGCGCTGCCCGAGCGGAGCTGGCTCGTGCTGCACCGTCGCCGTGGCCAGGCCGCGGCGACTCACTGCTATCACCAGCGCGGCGAGTTGTTCGTTTCCCTGAGCACGCCGCTCGCGGGCCTACACCACTTGGTCGCCTTTGCGGACAGTGGGCTCATCCAGCAGGGCATGCTCGATCTGCTCGCCGCAGGTGACGCCCGGGCCGTGGCATGCGAGCCAGGGAGCATGCCGACGACGATCCTCGGGCTGCTGACGAACGACTCTCAGCCATTCGACCCACGCGCCACTGCAGCGAGGTTGGTCGATGCGGGCCTCACGCCCGCCACGGCCCAGGCCCTGGCCCACAGCCTGGAGGGCTTGCAGTCGCTCACGGTCTTGACGCGCGTCGTGCACGTGGCCGGCTCGAAGCCCACGCCGGAGATCAACGCAACAGTGATTGCCGACGGCTCCACCTTGTGGCTATTGGCGCAGGAATCTGCGGAGAGGCTGTCGGTCGGGAGCGTCGGCGCTGAGGACGTGTCCACGATCATTCGCGGCGTGATCGGCGAGCTCAAGTCCCCGGTCCCCGGCAACTGAGCTGCCCCGCATCATCGAGCGGCGCAAGGGGTGCTATCTGGACACCTCGGCATGACTGAGACTGCTGGCCGCGCCGCCCGTCTTCTCGTCGCTCTCGCGCTTCCGATCGGTCTGGCCGCCTGTGGCGGCGAGGCAGCTCCCCGCTCGCCTCAAGCGACGCCCACCGGCCAGCCCTTTCACGCGACAGTGGATGTCAGGTCAGCCGTGCGCACCGTCGACTCGGGCGAAGTGCTCGGTGGGAATCTGGGCCTCTGGGTGTTGCCGGCGCACCTGGCCTCTCCCGCGGACAGCTACATCGCCGACCGTGGCGCTCGCCTGTTCCGCTATCCGGGCGGGCAGGCGGATCAGCTCTGCTGGCAGACGATGCGGGTGAAGAGTAGCGACACCGCCTCCTGGGATTCCTGGAGCTGGGCGACCAACGTCGACGACTACGTGGCGTTTCTGCGCCGAGTCGGCGGCCGACCGTTGGTCGGGCTCAACTTCTTCGATCACACGATCGACGGCCAGTTCCACGAAGGAGTGGCTGAGGCACGCGCGCTCGTTCGCCACCTCGTGACGGCCGGATTCCCTGGCGCCTGCTACGAGCTGGGCAACGAGCTGGACTGGAACGCCAGCGTCAACGTCGACCTCTACACCGAGCGCTTCGTCGCCTACGCCGAGGCCGTCAAGTCCGTCGATCCAACGGCGCGCATGGCCGGTCCGGTCACATCCAGCCTGGTTCCCAGCTGGCGCGATGGGTTCATCGACGGTCTGGCCGCGCGCGGCAAGATCCGGCTCCTGGACGTCTTCGCCTTCCACTACTACGGCGGCTGGTTCGCGAGCTGGAACGCGGACACGATCGATCTGGCCAAACCGCAGGTGCTGGGCAATGACCTGGAGGCCTTGCGGCAGAAGCTCGCCGCCGCTGGAGCGCCGGCCGCTCGTATCGCGGTGACCGAGTACAACGCCGGGATCTGGGACAAGGTCACGCGTGGCCAGGGCTCGATCCAGCAGGCCCTGTGGCTGGCCGACGCCTGCGGCGAGCTGTTCGACCACGCGGACATGGCCACGATCTGGGTCGAGCTGTCGGCCGTGACCGATCACGCCTTGCTCGACGACAGCGTCACGCCGGCCTCGCGCACCACGAACTACTGGCCCATGCTCCTCGCGGGTCAGACGCTGGGCTTCGGCCGCCACGACCCTGCGGTGTCGGTGCTCGCGGTGTCGGGCGACCTACCCACGAGCCGAGCGACGATTCACGCCGTGCGCGCAGGCGACGGGCGACTCGGAATCCTGCTGGTGAACAAGGGCGAGGCTCTGTCGGTCGAGATCGCCTTGGCGAATCGCGCCTGTTCGGCCGCGACTGGGCGGCGCATCGATGAGGCCAGCACGGGGGCGAACAGCGCTCCAGTGACGATGCCGGTGACCTGCCAGGCCGGAGCACTCTCGCTCGAGATGCCCCGTCTCTCGGCCGTGGGTGTCGTGCTCGACTGAGGCTGCGCGCAGCGCTGGCCTCCAAGGCGGCCCGGACCGCGACTCCCGCAGGACCGCCAGTCGATCTCCACGCTCTGGCCGCTCGGAGACGCGAACGTTGGATCCGGGCCTAGTTGCCGGAACAGTGAGCCGTGAGCCAAGCCGATGTCACGTCCATCACCGCGTTCCAGTCGGTCCAGATGGCGCCGTGATCGCCGCCTTCGATCGGCATCAGCTGGCTCGTCGAGCCTACGTTTCGCAGCGCGGCGTCGAGACGCTTCGTGTCTGGGTACGAGGCGATAGGGTCGGCTGTTCCGTGTACGAGGAGCGTGGCGGGGAGTCCCACTCGCACGTGGTAGAGGGGGCTCGCGTCTTGGTAGCGCCGGATCGAAGCGGGATCGCTCGTCAGAGGCAGGCCGAGCAGCCAGGTCAAGGAGTCACGGAGATCGCCCTGGTACAAGGGGTCCGTCAGGTCGGTAGGGCCGGAGAACGACACCACAGCGCAGGCGTCAGGGTAGCGCGTGTAGGCGTCCTGCAACGAGAGGTGCCCGCCGGCGCTATAGCCCAAGAGCGCCACCTTCCGCGACAGCCGCCATTCTGTCGGTCGGCTCAAAGCGAATTGAATGGCGAGGTCGATGTCGTCGAGTTTGGGCTCGAGTTGGATATAGGACGGCCAGCTCCCGAGCCGGTAGTCGACGTTGAAGGCAGCGTACCCGCGAGCGCGGAGAGTCTGCGCCGCCGCCTCCATGTCGCTTCTGGCGCCCCAGTGCCACCCGCCTCCGTGAACGAGGACGACGATCGGCGACGGTTGGCCCTGATCTGTCGGCAGGTGGACGTCGAGGAGCTGCTCTGACGAAGGTCCGTAGGCCACGTTCAGCTGATCGCGCGGGGGTGACGTCGGGGGAGTGACCGACGGTGCGTCCGGGCCCTCCGCGCCACAGCCGAGGAAGGCCAGCAACAACAGGAATGACCACGCTGAACGTCTGGCGATCAGGTGTGCCGAGATTCCCATGACCCTCCCAACGTCGGGGACTTCAATCCTCCAACAAAGAAGCCGAACTCCGTTGGTGACGCACGCCAGGGTATAGGACAGGACTCTCCACATCAACCGGGCGCCGCACGTGGGAGCCGTCGGGCGGCGGCAAGTCCCCGGTCCCCGGCAACTGACCTGCCCCGAACGCGAACGGGGAGGCCTGCTCAGCCGCGACGCGCGTGCGCGAGCGAAGGACAGCTTGCTGGAGGCGGAGGCTACTCCAGGGTGGGCCAGCCTTGGGGGCACTGTCCGCGGACGATGGCGGTCGCCACGCCCGGTAGCCCGACGTGAACGGCGCCGGTCTCGTCACCGCAGAAGGTTCGCTGGCCCGTGATCCCTGCCTTGACTGGAACGGCCACGTAGGCGAAGCACGTCACGCTGGAGCCCGAGACGTTGCCCGCGGTCTCGGACGGCGCGGCCGGTCCGAGATAGAGCTCGTAGTGGTATCCGTGCCGCACGGCCGTCGCTGCCAGGGGCGCGTCGATGATAGTCGGACCGCTCGCGGGGTAGCCCGGGATGCAGTCCTGCGGTCGCGTCAGGCAGTCGAAAGTGTCGTAGTAGTCGCGGTTGCCCAGCGCGTAGCGCTTCTCGGCCGCGATCACGGCGCGGACGTCCTCCACGGCGGCCGATTCATTGGCCGCGATGCGCGCGTGCACGCGCGCAGGACCCAGGGTGGTCACCCAGACCGGAAAGAGCAGGACGATCAATCCGCCAAGTGCCACCCCGGCCATGGCCAGGCTCTTGCCGCCGTATTCCAGAGGATGGCGCTTGACGTTGACCAGCGCCACGACCCCGCAGACGACGGCGGCAAGTCCCATGACGATGCTCAGCTCGACCACGTAGAGCAATGGCACGCTGATGATGCCGAGCACCAGGGCAGCCGTAGCCAGCCCCTTGCGATCGGCCGGGCCCGCTACCGGCAGGCGCTGACCGCAGCTCGCGCAGAAGGCGACTCCCGGCCTGTTCGCTGTATTGCAGCCCGGACAAATCATGCCGTTTCCTCTTTGCGCTGCGCGTACCAACAATCCACGGTTGGGACTCTCGGACCACTCTGCTCGCGACTGCACGTGCTGTCAAGCCCAGTTTGACTCCGTGCGGTGGAGAAGCTACGGTCACGTCCGACGCGCCGCAAGCCATACCGTTTCTTTGGAGGAGGCCGGTCTCATGCGCAGCAATTCACTCGGTAGCGGTCTGGCTCTGATCGCCGCGGTCGTGCTGGCACAGCTCACCCCTGTCGCCGCAGCGCAGGACGCGTACCGGCCGAGCGCGCAGAACCTCGAGGCGCGGCGGTGGTTTCAGGACGCGAAGTTCGGTCTCTTCGTCCATTGGGGCATCTACAGCACTCTCGCCGACGGCGAGTGGGTGATGCAGCAGCGCCGCATCCCCATCGACGCCTATGAGCGGCTCGCGTGGCAGTTCAACCCCACGCAGTTCGACCCGGCAGAATGGGTCGCGCTCGCCAAGGCGGCGGGCATGCGCTACATCACGATCACGAGCAAGCACCACGACGGCTTCGCCATGTTCGACTCGCGCGTCTCCACCTACGACGTCTTCGACAGCACGCCGTACAAGCGCGACGTGCTGAAGCTCCTTGCGGAGGAGTGTCACAAGCAAGGGATCAAGCTCTTCTTCTACTACTCGCAGCTCGACTGGCATCATCCCGACTATTTCCCGCGCGGCTGGACCGGGCTCGACGCTGGGCGTCCCCAGAGCGGCGAGTGGTCGCGCTACTTGGACTACATGGACGCTCAGCTCCGGGAGCTGCTCACAGGCTACGGCGAGGTCGGCGGCATTTGGTTCGACGGTATGTGGGACAAGCCTGACGCCGACTGGCGGCTCGCCAAGACCTACCGGCTAATCCACGAGCTCCAGCCCCAGGCCCTTGTCGGATCGAACCACCACAAGCGGCCGTATCCGGGCGAGGACTTCCAGATGTTCGAGAAGGACCTGCCGGGTGGCAACTCGGCCGGTTTCAACACCACCGACGTCTCGGCGCTCCCGCTCGAGACGGCGGAGACCGTGGCCGATGCGTGGGGCTTCCGGCTCAACGACCGCGCCCTCAAGCCGCTCGACCGGCTGGTGCGCTACGTGGTGAACGCCACCGGGCGCAACGCCAACTTCCTGCTGAATGTGGGACCGATGGCAACCGGCGAGATCTGGCCCGCACACGCGGCCCGGCTGCGCGAACTCGGCGCCTGGATCAAGAGCCACGGCGAGGCGATCTATGGCACGCGCGGTGGACCGATCGCGCCGCGGGCCTGGGGAGTCACCACACAGCGTGGCGACAAGGTCTACGTGCACGTGCTCGACTGGTCCGACCCGGCACTCATCCTGCCGCCACTCGGACGCCAGGTGATGCGGGCATCGCTCCTGATCGGTGGTGCTGCCGTACCGTTCCGGAGCGCCCCGGATGGGGTAACGCTCACCCTGCCGGCGCGAGCCGCGGGCGAAGTGGACCAGATCATCGTGCTGGAGCTGGCCCGATGAACCGCCGCGCCCCGCTCCGGCCGGGCTCTTGTGCCGGACCACGCCAAGCCGATACTCTGTCATGATGCCGATCTTCCGCTGTCTGCGCCGATGCGCTCGAGTTTCCCTCGCGTTGCCGGCCCTGCTCGGCGCCTGTCGCGCCCCGTTCGAGCCCGACAACGGCACCATCACCCCGCCCGGGACGAACAGCCCGACCATTCCGTTCCGGGTTGGGTCGTCGGGGCCGGACTTCGCCCGCGCGGTGGTCACCGACGGATCCGGGAATGCCTACGTCGCCGGATACTTCGCCAACCTGGTGAATTTCGATCCGACCTCCGCCCTCGCCTCCGGACGGGTGGCGATCGGTGCGTCGGACATCTCGGTCGCGAAGTACAGCGCGACCGGTGCCTTCCAGTGGGTCTACTCGATCGGCGGCAGCGACAGCGATACGCCATTCGACATCAAGCTCGGCTCGAGCAACGGTATCTACGTCGCCGGGACCGTGAGCGCCGGTGCAGTGTGCAGCGGCAGGGTGGTTCCGAATGCTGGCGGGCATGACATCCTCCTGATGCGCCTGAGCGCGGCCGGGACGTGCGACTGGGCGATCGGGATCGGCAGCGGTGGCGAAGACGAAGCCCACGCCATGCTGGTGGAACCCAGCGGTGACGTCGTCCTGACCGGGTTCTTCAGCGGCACCGTGGATTTTGACCCGGGGCCGGGTGCCGCGGTGCTGATTTCGCGCGGTGGCCGCGATGGCTTCGTCGCCCGGTATGGTGCTGACGGGACGTTCAAGAACGTGGTGCAGTTCGGCGGTGCTGATGATGATGCAGGCAATGCCATCGCCCGGACCATCGAGGGCGACCTGATCGTGGGTGGCGAGTTCCGTGGCACCGCGACATTCGGTTCCGCGCTGGCACCACTGCTGCTCACCAGCGCGGGCGACGCCGATTTCTTCGTCGATCGCCTGTCACCACAGCTTGGTACCCAGTGGGCGATCCGCGGAGGCGGGACCGGGTTCGATGCGGTCGGATTGAACTCCCTGCAGGTCGATGGTCTGGGGCGGATCCTGGTGGCCGGGAGCTTCTCGGGCGTGGCAGACCTTGATCCCAGTCCTGGAGCGATCCTGGTCACCTCTCAGGGCGGAACGGACGTTTTTCTGGTCCGTTATGACGGAACGGGGGTGTGGGCCGGCATCGCCCGGGCGTTCGGGGGGAGTGGGAGCGAATCGGTCGACAACATGGTGCTCGATGCCTCTGGCAACCTCTATCTGGCCGGCTGGTT
>PMCG01000293.1:7030-11178 GCA_003155335.1 Acidobacteriota bacterium | reverse complement strand
GTGTCCCAACCGTTCTTGTACGCGAGGTAGAGCGGATTGGCATGCTCGGCCTGGGCCACCACGATGCGCGGCCGCTTGGCGAGCAGGCCGACGGCCTCCATCATCTCGAATCCGGCGCCCAGTGCCGAGACGTTGCCGAGATTGCCGCCCGGGATCACGATCGTGTCCGGCACCTCCCAGTCGAACTGCTGGACGATCTCGATCGAGATGGTCTTCTGACCCTCGACGCGCAGCGAGTTCATCGAGTTCGCGAGGTAGATCGAGTTGTCCTCGGTGATGCGCTTGATCAGGGCCATGCAGCCGTCGAAGTCCGTGTCGAGGGAGAGCACCAGCGCGCCGTTTGCGACAGGTTGGATCAATTGCGCCAGCGACACCTTGTTCTTCGGCAGGAAGACGATGGACGGGATCCCGGCAGCGGCGCAGTAGGCGGCGAGCGCCGCGGACGTGTCGCCCGTGGAGGCGCAGCCCACGGCGCGGATGGGCTTGCCGTTGGCGATCATCTGCTTGACCTGCGAGACGAGCACGGTCATGCCCAGGTCCTTGAAGGAGCCGGTGTGACTCACGCCGCACTGCTTGACCCACAGGTCGCGCAGGCCGATGACCTTGCCAAAGCGCTCGGTCCAGAAGAGGTTGGTCGCGCCCTCGTACATCGAGACGATGTTCTCGTCGTCGATCTCTGGCAGCACCCATTCCTTCTTGCCCCAGATGGCCGAGCCGTAGGGCCACTGGGCGCTCTTGTAGCGCTCGTCAAAGAGGCGCATCCAGGCCGCGGCGCTGCGGCGCTTCAGGGCCTCGAGGTCGTGACGCACTTCGAGCAGGCTGCCGCAACGCTCGCAGCTATAGACGATCTCGTCGAGGGCGTAGGTCTGGCCACACCCCTCTTTGATGCACTGAAACCAGGCGCGATAGGACATGGCTGCTGCTTCCTCTTCCGGCCTCGCGACCACCGCGGCGACCCAGGGCGCGCGTATTATGACGCGAAACCGCCGCACGTCGCCCTTGCTAGACGAAGGCCAGGACGCCGCGAGTTGTCATTGGTACAATGGCGGTCACTCTTCGAAGGGAGCGAACATGATGCGATCACGCGCGGCATCTCACGGGATCCTGATCATCCTTCTTGTTTCGACTGCGAACTGGGCGCTGGCAGACCCGCCGAAATCAGGCAAGGGACACGACGAGCAGACGTTCGACAACCACTACCAGGGCTGCAATGACTGGAATGATGGGCGAGCCTGCACGAACATCGGGTTCCTGTATGCACAGGGCCGGGGCGTGGCAAAGGACGAGACCAAGGCCGTCGAGTTCTACGAGAAGGGCTGCAAGTACAACGATCCGGGAGGCTGCCTGGCCCTGGGGATCGTGCTGCTAAGCGGCACGGGCGTGGCAAAGGACTCGGCCAAGGCGGCGCAGGCCTTTGAGAAGGCCTGTGACCGCAACGATCTGCGCGGCTGCGCCAACCTCGGCTTCCTCTTGATCACGGGCCAGGGGGTGGCAAAGGACGAGGCCAAGGCTGTCCAGCTCTTCCAGAAGGCCTGCGACGGGGGGAATGCGACGGGCTGCAACAACATCTTCGGCTATCACGCAACCGCTTGTCAGGCCGGTGACGGACAACGCTGCCTGGACGGGGCCCGCTGGGCCCAGGCGAGGCTGAAGAAGGCGGATGTGCCCGAAGGCGTCCAGTTCGACCAGAGCTCGGTGTCGCGGCTCCTTCAGACGGCGTGCGACGGCGGCAAGGCGCAGGGCTGCGTCGACCTCGCGGCGATGTACTCCAAGGGCGAGGGCGTCGCGCAGGACAAGGCCAAGGCTGCCGAGCTCTCCCAGAAGGCCTGCGGGCTCGGCTTGACCACAGCCTGCGGCAAACACTGACCGCGTGAACGCGGTGGCGTCGACGGAGCACGGCACCCGTGCGCGTCACGTCCCGATCGTCGTCGGCCGCGGCCTGGACCGCTGGCACTCGTGGAATGCGCCGCTCTGGAGCGTTGCAGGCTTCTACGTCGTCGCCGCGCTGTGCTGGACGCGTGTCGACGCTGGCGCTACCTTGGAAGAGGGGTAAGTGAGGTGGGCAACCCAGCGGGGATCTCGGCTTGGGCACGAGTCGCTGGTGGCGCGGTGCTGTCTCTCTTGAGCTTCTCAGTCGGTTGCAGCAAGCAGCCTGGCGAAGTGTGGTTCACGCCGAACCTCGGAAGCCGGGACATGCTCGCGCTATTCACACAGCCGAAGCGCTGGCCCGAGGCGCGCGGGCACCTCACCGTCTTCAAGTTCTATGAGTCCCAGATCCTCGCGTCGCATCCAGGCGACTGCCCTCTGTGCGGGGACAATCGCCAGCCCAATCTGGTTCAAGTGGACGCATACCGACGACTACGTTTCAGCCGAATTCTCACGGCCATCGAGGTCGGAGCTGTCAAACCCTGGGGTTGCACGGCCGCAACGACCGCGCCTTTTACGGTGCAGGCGATCGACAACGTGATCGCCGCAGGCGGGCGCGTCAGCTACCTGGCGATGGACGAGCCGCTCGCGTCAGCCCACGTCTGCGGCGAAACGGCAAACGACGCGGCGGCGCAGGTGGGGGACTTCGTGCGCCGAGTGCACAGCGCGCATGCCGATGTCGCTGTCGGTGATATCGAACCCTATCCGCTCTTCAGCGTCGCGGACATCGAGACATGGCTGGACGCTGCGCAGGCTCAAGGCGCTGGCCTCACCTTCTTCCACCTCGACGCGGATCGCGCGCTGGCGACTCGCCTCAAGAACGACATCGCAGGCGATCTGTCGCAGCTGAACGCCTTCTGTCATCAACGGGCCCTGTCGTTCGGCGTGATATTCGTGGGAGCGGACGCCAGCTCGGACCGCGCCTATTACGACGATGCCCTGGCCTTGGTCGACACGGTGGCTAGCGCCATCGGGCGACCCGATCACTTCATCTTCCAGAGCTGGACCGCATCGCCGGACGGCAGTCTGAGCCTGCCCATCAACTTGCCGGAGAACGATCCGGCGATCTTCAGCCACACGCGGCTGATCCTCGACGGACTCCAGCGCTTTCCGCAGCAGTGAGCCGCGACGGCGGCCGCGCGATCTACTGCGTCTGTGGGCCCATCTTCTTGGCCGCGGCAGCAGCGGGAGGCTCGCTGGAGGTGGACTCCAGAGCGATGCCCTCGCGCGCGGCGAAGTCGGCCAGGGCCTGATCGGCCAGGGCCTGCTGCTCGGTCTCCTTGACGTGCACCTCCTGGAAGCTGAGGGAGTCGCGTGCGACGCGCGCGCGTCCGGCCGCGCGCTGGCGGTCCTCCTCCACCATGTCGTGCAGTCGATTGAGCGTGTCGCCCGAACCGCCGATGGAGGAGATCAGCCCCGCCGCCATCTCGTTCAACTCGGCCGTGGCGCTCTTGATCTTGAGATCGTCAAGGCTGGCCTTGAGAGAGGCGATCTTGTCCTGGGCGGCCTTCATCGAGACGTCGCGCGCCTTGACCAGCTCCTTGTATGTCGTCTCCGCGGCCTCGAGCTGCTTGCGGTTCTCCTCCAGCTCGCGCGTCACGGTTTGCAGGCGCAGCGCGTATTGGGCCGCGGTGTCGCGGTTGCCGGCCTTGAGGTGCGCGCTGGTCTTCGCGCGCAGGTCGCTCTCGTCAGTCTCGAGCTTGCGCACCTGCGACATCAAGCGCTCGCACAGCCCCGCGTGCGCAGCCAGGCCCTGGTTGTAGTTCGCGATCTGGCGCCGGAGGTTCTCCTTCTCGACCTCGAGCAGCGCCTCGGGGTTCTGATGCTCGAGGCCCGAGATGAACAGGCCGAAGAACCCGCGGAACAGGTTGATGATCCTCTGGAACATGGCTGCTTCCTTTCCTTGCGCCGCCGGCCGCGCCGTCGGCCGAGCTGGGTCGGGGGCCGCGGCTGGTCATCTTGCGTCGCTGGCCACCGATATTACGCCAAATCCGGCTTGCGCGCGCAACAGCGCCAGGGCCGATTCATGAATCGCCCTACGGCCGCGCGCGGCGCTCGGGCCGCAAATCCGGATAGGGGGTGCGGTTGCGCCAGAAGATCCAGAAGCCCAGCGCGAGCAGCAAGGCTCCGCTCGCATAGCCGGCCGCGGGCAGATCCTCCATCGGGAAGCCGGCCTGTGCTGCCGCGACTCCTAGGCCGTTGTTGAGCGCATGCCATACCAT
>PMCG01000293.1:0-6985 GCA_003155335.1 Acidobacteriota bacterium | reverse complement strand
AGGAGCGTGATCAGCGGGAGCATCTGCCAGAGCGGCACGTCTGCTGGCAGGAGCTGCTTGCCGAAACTCTCAGCCCACTCGTGCGGAACAGGCAAGACGAGGCTGACGAGCTTGAAGAGTCCGTTGGCCGTGAGCAGCCCGCCCGGCACGCCGACCACCACTCCCAGCCAGATGATGGGTCGCACTGGCCGCAACGCCAGGGCGCTCCTGATGTCAAGCCGGTAGAGACGGATCAACAGCAACGATCCGCCGATGAAGACAACGCCGATGTTGAAGAAGAGCTGGAGACGGACGTTCGTCCCGAGGTAGCTGGAAACGACAATCGCCGCTATCCACATCAGCGCAAAGGCGCGCAGCACGCGATGCGGGAAGAGCTGCGCTCCGCCAACGAGATCTTCGCGGCTGACGTCGGCGGAGCTAATTAGACGCTCCGTCTGCAGCATGCGCGCGGTGAAGCGCGCCAGGGCCGCGGCCGCGAGCGCGGTGATCAGCCAGGCAGCGACGATGAAAGGCCAGTCGCGCGAGCCGGTGAGGATCTCCTTGGCCGCGACCGCGATGTTGGCGACCGGCACGACGACGATCGCGGAGCGCAGGCGCACGGCAGGCAGGAAGGGCACGAACGCCGGCAGCAGCCCGACTAGCATCACCGGCATGAAGTAGAGCTGGGCTTCCTTGTAGGAGCGGGCCCAGCCCGAGGTTGCCAAGAGCGCGCTCGATATCAGGGCGACCACCGGAAGGTAGAGCAGGAACAAGAGCGCGGCTGTGGCCGGAGTGACCGCGGCAGTGAGGTCCCCGCCGATCGGGACGATCTTGAAGACGACGTAGACCAGGAAGTTGAGCGCCTGGATGGTCGTGATCAGTAGCGCGGCGGTCAAGATCAGCAAACTCTTGGCCGCGATGATCTCGTTGCGGCCTGCGGCCGTGGCCAGAAGCGTCTCGAGCGTGCCACGCTCCTTCTCCCCGGCCAGAGAGTCGGTCGCGACGACAGCGCCGCCTGTGAACACGAACAGCAGCAGGAAGAAGGTCAGCATGCGCCCGAGGCTCAGGCCGGCGACCTGCCTGGCGCTGGCAACGTTCTCCTCAGCCGTGCGGGCCACGTCTGTCGGGGACACCGGGAAGCCGTGCGTTCTCAGGAGCCGCGTGCGCAGGTCGCGCCGCACGTCCGCCAGGCGGTGCCGCAGCTCGAACGCGGCGTCGCGCGAGGTATCTCGATCGCCGCGGTAGACGAAGGTCAAGCGCACGCTTCCCGCGACCGCGGGCTCGGTGTCGCGGCTGTGCAGCTCAGCGCCTTTGGCTTCGGTCTCTCGCTCGGCGACTAGGTAGAAGCTGAGATCGCCGCGCTGGAGCGCTTCTTCTGGGCCGAATACGTCGGTCGTCTCGAATCGATTCGGGCTAGTGGTTGGCGTCTTTGACTGCGGCCCGGGTCCGGCCTCGCCCGAACGCGCGAGGGCCTCCGCGATCCAGGCGCGTGCCGCCTGGGCCTCCGGCCCAATGATGGTGTAGCGGTGCGTCATGGCCGCGAGCTCGGTCGTGCGCTTCTTCTGCACCCAAATCGAGGAGAACATGATGATCGGCATCAGGGCCAGCGGCAGCACGAGCGAGAAGAAGACCGTGCGCTTGTCACGCACGGCCATGCGCAGCTCGGTGCGATACAGCGTGGCGACGGTCTTGAGGTCCAGGCTCATCGAGCGCTCCGGGTGTCGCGCGCCGCTGTCACGCCGGGCCTGCTCCCGGCTGGGCATAGTGCACGAAGATGTCTTCGAGATAGTGCTGCCCGGTCGCGTCACGCAGACCCGCCAGCGTGTCGCAGGCGTGGATGCGGCCGCCGTGGATGATGGCGATGCGATCGCAGAGCTGCTCGGCCTCGCTCATGATGTGTGTTGAGAACAGGATCGCCTTGCCCTCATCGCGCAGGCCAGCGATCGTCTTGCGCATCTCGAGCGCGTTGAGCACGTCGAGGCCGACGGTCGGCTCGTCGAAGATCAACACCGGCGGGTCATGCACCACCGTGCGAGCGATGGAGACCTTCTGCTTCATGCCCGAGGAGAGCTTTTCGACGCGCACGTCGGCGTAGCTGCCGATGCCGAAGCGCTGGATCAATCCGGCGACTCGTTCGCCGAGCTGCGGCTGGGTCACGCCGCCCAGCTCGCCGAAGAAGGCGATGGTCTCGCGCGCGGTCAGGCGCGGATAGAGAGCGGTCGACGCCGAGTAGAAGCCGATCTGGCGTCTGACGGCCTCGGGCGCGCTGGCAACGTCATGCCCCATCACGGACGCCGAACCCGCGCTCGGAGCGAGGATCGTCGCCAGCATGCGCAGCGTGGTCGTCTTGCCAGCGCCGTTNNGCGCGCACCTCGCCGCGGCTCTCGTCGTAGAAGTACTTGGCCAGACCGCTGACCACGACCGCGTCATGCATGAGCATCGCCTCCGATGTGGGGGGGCGGGCGCCGGTGCCGGCCCAGTCGCGCCCGAAGAAGCTTGATGAGATTGCCCTGATACGAGCCGACGACGACATCCTCGAAGCGTAGGATGAAGACCGCCAGCGAGAGCAGCGCGGCCACAAAGAGCACAGAGGCGATCAGCGTGGCGAGGATGGCGGGCCAGAGTAGCGTGCCGGTGATCGCGCCGCGCACCATGAGCATGACGTTGGCCACAGGGATCAACGCTGTGCGCAGGTCCANNGCGAACAGCATCATTCCGGCCGCGGCAAAGGCGGCGAGCAGCAGCGCGCCGAGCACGACGACCGGCACCGCAGCCGGTCTGAGCGCGATATCGAGCGACTCGCCGCTCCGCGCCAAGAGTGGGCCCATGATCGGCTTCATCGTTACAGCCATCGAGGTGAAGTTGATCAGCCCGGCCACGAGCCCGAACGTGGTCACGTACAGGTACTTGGCCAGCACGATCGCGCCGCGCGCAACAGGCGCGGCCATGAGTGTCTCCCACGTGCCACGCTCGCGCTCGCCCGCAGTGGCGTCGACGGCCGGGTAGAAGCAGCCTGCCAGCACCATGATGGCGAAGATCAGGGGTAACAGGAGTGAGAGCAGGAAGGAGCCCATTTGCTTCTTCGAGGCCACGTTGCGGTCGGCAAAGGCGAAGACCTGCCATGCGGCGTCGTCCAGGCCGCGGGCCTTGGCCTGGCGTGCGAGCCATCGGTCGCGGTAGTTGTTGATGGCCTGTGTCAGGCGTTCACGCGCCGATGCACTGCGCTCCTTCGATGCATCGAACGTGATGCGCGCCGCGAAGTTGTCCGGCAGCGCGGACGCTCGGCCGTCGGCAGGGAGGAACTCGACGAACGCGTCCAGCTCAGCGCGAACAACGCGCCCACCTGGGTCTACTCCGGCGGCGGCCTTCTCGATCGACAGACGCGGGAGGTTCTCGATCTCCCGACGCAAGTCAGGATGGGCGGGTGGCCATCCGCTGACGACGACGCGCGCGGCCAGGTGCTCCTCTTGTCCGATGGCAAACGAGACCCCGAGAAACGCGAGCCAGAGGAGCAGCGGGTAGAGCAGAGCCGGGATGAGCAGGCTGTTGGTGACGATCGTGCGGTCGCGCAGCGCGCCGCGCAGCTCCATGCGATAGAGCGTCCAAACGTTGCGCAGGCTCGGCATCTGCTCTGGTCCTCCGACGCGCGCTGTCTAGCTCTCGCCGCAGCGGCGTTGACGAGCAGCGAGCCTCACGGACCAGAGGTTCATGCCGATCGACACGCCAAACAGCACTCCGCGCGCTCCGTCGCTCAGATCCGGCCCGAGGCCGGCGGTCAGAGGGAGAAACCGCTGCCAACAGAGGGCGAGCACCAGGCAGAGCATGCCGATGGACATCATGGCGTGAGGGTTCTTCAGTCGATTGCGGAGAATCATCTTTGGGTCTCCATTCAGGCCTGGTCAGTCAGCAGATACCAGACGAACGTCGTCATCTTGACCCCGGCCATGGTGACGGCGACAGCCAGCAGGTCCCAACTCAAGACGTCGTCGACGTAGTATCGGTAGGCAAAGAGACTAGTGGCCAAGACCCCGCCGATCACGCCAGCGAGGCCGGCGGACCGGCGGCGGCGGTCGAGGAAGCGTTCGTCAAGCAGCCTGCCGAGGATGGGAATGTTCATCTTCCACTCTTTAGCGTGAAGATCTGATCGGTGGAACAGCCAAACACGCGGGCCAAGGTGAGCGCCAGCAGCAGGCTCGGCACGTAGCGGTCGCGCTCAATGGAGTTGATGCTCTGACGCGAGACCCCCACGGCCATCGCAAGCTGCTCCTGCGTCCATCCGCGGACTGTGCGGAGCTCTTTGACTCGGTTTCGGATGCTGGCGGGCATGCAAAGCGCACTTGACACGGCAGTGTATTCCCGCGGCACAGTGGTGTCAAGTCGGCTTGTCGTGCCTGAGCGAGGCGCTTGCCGCGTGCAGCGGTCGGGTGCGGATGCGTGGAAGCGAGCGGAATCAGCGCAGTAGCGGGAGCGGGTTGAGTGGCTCGCCGTCGCAACGCTCCGGCGTCTTTGTGCGCAGAACGCCGAAGTGCAGATGGGGCGCGCGACTGGGAGCGTTGCCGCTGACACCCACGTAGCCGATGACTTGTCCGCGCTTGACTGGCAGCCCTTCACGCAATCCGCCGGCGTAACGCAGCAGGTGCGCGTAGTACAGGCAGAAGTGCCCGTTGCCGTCGAGCTGGTAGATCTCGATGCCTCCGGCCGTACTGTGCGCGAGACGCGCAACGTGGCCATCACTTGCGGCGAGCACCGGGGTGCCTCGCGGAGCGCGTATGTCTAGGCCCTCGTGTCGCCGCGAGCCGCGCTTCTCCCCGAACGTGTCGGGGATGGCGCTGCGACGGACGCCGCGCACTGGCATGTGGAGCGCAGGCAGGTCGGGCAGCGTGGGCGAGGCCGCAGGACTGGGGATGGCGATCTCGGGCGCGGGCCTGACGCGCGGCGCCGACGTGTTCGGCGTCGGCGCCTGCGGGCCGACCGTGAATGACGTCGCACGCGAGTGCACGGTGCTCACTCCCAGGCGTGCCAGCCACAGCAGCGGTAGCAGGAGCACTCCCACCACGGCACCGAGGGCCAGCAACCCTGGCACAGAACCCATGTCGAGCAAACGCCGCATGCCGGACCATCTTACGCGAAGAGCGGCAGGCTCGTGACGGTCGCCGGCGTCGCGGGCGCTGTGCAGAGCCACGAAGCCGCGCTAAGCTGCGCGCGTGAATCGCACTCTCGCTCTGCGCACAACGGTTCCCGAGAGTGCGCGCGGCCGTCGACTGGACGAGTTCACGGGCGCCTGGCTGGGGCAGGCGCTGGGGCGCGGGCTGTCGCGCTCCGCGGTGCGGCGGCTGATCATAGCCGGCGTCGTGCGCATCGACGGTCTGCCAGCGCGCCGACCGTCGTTGCTGCTTGAGCCTGGGCAGCGGATCGACGCTGCGCCGCGCCTCGCTGAGATCGAGCGAGCAGCGCCCGACGTGGCCTGCGACCTCAGCGAAGGGCAGATCCTGTTCGAAGATCCATGGCTCGTGGCTGTCGACAAGCCGGCGGGACTGCCGTTCCACGAGACTGCAGACCCCGCGCGCCCGGACTTTGTCTCCGCCGTGCGCCGATTATTGGCTGCGCGTGCGGGTGGTCGGCCGGCGCCCTACCTCGGCGTGCACCAGCGGCTGGATCGCGACACGTCGGGCGTGGCCCTCTTCGCGAAGCACCCTGACGCCAACGCAGGTCTCGCAGCCGCGTTCGGCGAGCGGCGCGTCGTGAAAACCTACCATGCGCTGACAGTGCGGCCGCCGCGCCTGCCGCCGGCACAGTGGACCTCCGAGGGCCGTCTGGGCGTCATTGGCAGGGGCCGCCGAGCCAAAATGGGAAGTGTGGCAGAAGGCGGGGAGGTCGCGCGGACCGACTTCGCATTGCTCGAGACGCTGGGTTCGGCGCTGCTGATCGAGGCGCGGCCGCGTACCGGGCGCAAGCACCAGATCCGCGCACAGCTGGCGGAGGCCGGGCTCGCCATCCTGGGCGACACGCGCTATTCCGCGCCTGCGTCTCGTGGGTTCCTCGCGCCGCGCCTGATGCTGCACGCGTGCCGACTGGAGCTCACCCATCCCGTGACCGGGGAGCCACTGGCCGTCGAGAGTGCCTACCCGGATGACTTCAAACGCACGCTGGCNNGGACGATAGTGATCCGTGCGCTCCGGCTAGTTTGAGCTCTTGAGTGCGTCTAGGTCGCGCCGAGTGAGCGTGACGTCGACAAAGGCGCCGTCCAGTTCATCCGCTGCCGCATTCAGGGCGCCGACTGCGTCGGCCAGCGGCGTGGCAAGTGGAGGGACCTCGCGCATCCAGTCCATGAGCGAAGGCGAGACTGAAGCCAGCTCCTTGAGCTGGCGCGCCACAGGCGCGTAGCGATCGGACGTGGGCAGGGACGTGAGCGCGTCGCGGATGGCGTCGCGTGCGGCCTCGATGGCGCGCGCGATGCGGTCGAGGCGCAGGGCGAGAAGGTCGGGGCTGAGCGGGGCCTCGGCGGTTGCCGGCGGAGTGGCCTGCGCGGCTCGCGGCTCGATGCGCTCGACAGCAGCCTCGAGGCGTTGGGTGACAGCAGCGACGACGTCGGCGAGACGGGGCGCGGCATCGAGTGAGCCGATCAGCGCCGGCATGAGGCGGGCGAAGTCGCGCAACGGCTCCGCGAGAGGCTCGTACTCGCTGGGCCGCGGCAGATGAAAGACAGCGTCATGGAGACTTGCGTGCGCGTGTTCGAGGCCTCCGGCGATCTCGCTCAGCGCTAGTGTCGCGCGCTCGAGAGGGGCCAGCGCCTCGGGCAGAGCGCGCAGCGACTCGAGCAAGGCGGGCGCTGTTCGCGCCAGCTCGCTGAGAGGATCTGCGAGCAGCGGGAGCTCCGCCGCAGCTACATGGCGTTTGGACGCTGGGGCCTTGCTGCGCGTCTTAGGCGCCGGTCCTGCCGGCCGTGGCTTGGCGCTCGGCCTGCTCGGACGCGCCTTGCGGGTGGTCTTGCTCATGTTCGCAGCTC